>JADFXS010000466.1:644-2908 GCA_015233515.1 Deltaproteobacteria bacterium
AAACGGTACGCGGTACTTTCCGCCGGAGTCTGTTCCAAGACAAAATGCATACCATGTTTACGGCTGAACTCATCGCAGAGCAGCTTCATATAGGCGATGGTTTTAAGGCCGAAGCGGATAGCCTGTTCCGACTGGTGCAGCTCCTGCCCGAGATGGTGTTGAACCATTTCATTCAGGCCGACCATTCCGATCAAGTAGCTGACGCGATACATACGCAGATAGCGTTCTCCGTCACGATCCATGCCCAGCAAGGCCAAGGGGCCTTTTTCACCTTGTTCCAGAAGCCGTTCAATGAAAGCCTTTTTCTGTAAATGAGCCTTGACCGCCAACTCCATCCTGGTGCGGATAATGTCCATCAATATTTGGTCGTCACCATCAGCTTCATAAGCCACCCGGGGCAGATTGATGGTCACGTTTTGCAGGGCCGAGTAACGCATGCGCCAGGGAGTCTTGGCGTCGTCCAAGTCCTTTTGGTCTAGTTTGAAGGACAAGCGGCAGCATTCGGAAATCTTGGCCGTCCCTCCCCGGTCGAATACGAAATAAGTATTACCCTTTTCCGCGGCTACTCGGCAAATCAGAAGCAAAAATTCTTGGTGACCTTCGGTGTGGAAAAATTTTTCGGTAATATGAACCAACGGTTTGGGGAAGAAAAAAGGTCGACCCGAGCCATCGCCTTCCAGGTAAACTTCGAACAAAGCCTTGACGAAACGCTGAGCCTGCTTTTCGAAGTCCGCATAAACCAGATAGGGTTTTTGGTCACAAGTGGCCGGATCGGGGTTGACGACATATACGCCGCCCGGGCCGATGGCCGGCACTTGAGCAAAATGGTCCGGGACCTCCCAATACAGATTGATATCCGAAAATATGGCTTGACCGCCTCGGGCCACCGCTTGTTGGGAAAATTCAAAAATAAGCATCTGGGCCAGCTGTTTTACTTGACGATCGGTTTGGTCGGCAAATAAGGGGCGAAAAACAGATTGACCGCATCCCAGCCGATAGCCCCGGCAAAATTGGACTGCAGGGCGGCGGCAAATTTTACCATGTGGGCCAAAAGCACTTCCGGGTGACGGGCCGGCTTGGCCAAGGACAGGGCGTTCGGAAGGGATAAACCGAATTTCTTTATATATTCCAATGATTGTCCGGAACAATATGGCCGATCGATGAAGCCTAAATCGTGCAGGTGCACGTCGCCGACCATGTGCGCATCGCCGATATCCTGGTCGAACACTTTTAAAAAAGCGAATTCTTTTTTGATGGTTTCGGCCAATGTCAGGTTAGTGGCTTCCGGGCCATGGGGAATATTGGCGTTTTCCTTGTTTTGCTGGAGAATAAGTTGTTCCACGTCATATATCGGCATGCCCAGGCGGGTGTGATGACGTCGGACATCTTCCAGACCATGTTCAAGCAGTTTCGCGTTGACCAGTTCGCGAATCAGAGGGGCCGATACAAATTTAATATTAAATTGCCGAACGAATTCTTCAACTTCCCGGCCGATCTTTTCAGCGATCTCGTCTTGGACGTTGGTCTCCCGCAAAAGAGCGTCCACAATGCGCTGGCGATTCCATCCCTTGAGGTCTTCGCTGGATGAACGGACAAATAAAGCCATGTCCGTGGCATCCAAGGTCTGGCGGCGTTGTGGTAATGGTCTGACTTTTTGAGCGTTAAGCATAATACCTCTTATCCCCGATCACCCCTTCTGTCCGGTGTGGTCGAGGTTGTGTCTAATATTCTATTTTTGTTATTTAATTTTCTAATTGGTTCAACACACCCCAGGATATCCCTTATTAAAACGCCGGTGCCCTCAGCTCGGCCGTCTCAATGCCAGCGAGCACGGCATGTGTTGCCGGACTCGCTAATCTCTATATGTTGGGGCTAAGTGAACAACGAAACACAATATATGCGAACTTCAAATCCGTGTCAAGATTTTTTTGCCCCCGGTCAGTCGGGAGCCTTAGCGAATAAACCACTATCACCGCTTGCCAAATGCCCTAGACAGGATTATTTTTAAAAAATAATTTCATGATCCGGCCTCCCGGCCGGAGGAGATTAACGAAGGTAAAGGCATGAACGGTGACGGCATGACTAATAATAAAACGGCAAGTCCGGCTTGGCTATTGGGATTGTTATTTATAATGATGCTAATCACGGCCGGTTCGGCCCAGGCGGTGGAAAACGTGGACTATACCCTGTCTAATGGACTTAAAGTGATTTTTCTGGAAAACCACCGGGCGCCGGTGGTTTCCATGCTGGTCTGGGTCAAGGCC
>JADFXS010000467.1 GCA_015233515.1 Deltaproteobacteria bacterium
GGTCGTAGCATTCGCGACTGCATCGCCTTCCGGCTTTCGTCCGGACGGTGGCCGGACGGGGAGGACGCACGTCCGCGGCTAAGGAATTGGCTTAACGCCCTTCGGCGAAAAGTGGCGGCCTACCTGGGGCAAGGCTTTGCCGGTCGGCTTTTGGACGGTTTCGATGGGCTCGTCGACAGCGGCGTCATCCCCGTGGGCCGGTTCGTTTAACGGGCGAATCTCCTTGGTTTTAATCCACCCCACCTTAAATAGACGCTGTCCAAGGCGGCTTGGGGGAGGTAACTGAACAAAAAAATAACCAAGGAGGTTACCCATGGATGAAAACCGGAAAAAAGAGATCGCCACGTTTCGTTTTGGAGTGATTCATGACCTGGTGGGCGCGACGGTTTTGAGTCACGGAGAAAAGGAAAAGCTCATCAGGGAAAAGTGCGCCCGCAAATGGTCCATCCCTCATTCGGACAAGACCAGGATATCCAGGAGCACACTCGTCAGATGGATCAAGTCCTATCAAGACGCGGCCTCCAACCTGGAAGCGCTCTATCCCACTAACCGCGCCGACCGGGGCCGAGACCGGATCATGGATGAAGAAACCGCTTTAGCCTTGATCCGGCTTCGAGAAGAGATGCCCCTGGCCACGGTCAAAAGACTTATGACCGAGATGAACCGGCGAGACTTGGTCAGCCCCCACTTGACGTTAATTCCATCCACGGTTTACCGCTTCCTCAAGCGGCGCGGCTTGATGCGACGAGCCGCCAAGCCCGAGGATCGCCGCCGCTTTGAAGCCGAGACGCCCAATGATCTCTGGCAAAGCGACCTCATGCATGGACCAACCGTCGAAGTGGACAAGAAGCAAAGAAAAACCTATCTCCTGGCTTTCATCGACGACCATTCCCGCCTCATACCCCATGCCGAATTCCATCTCTCCGAATCGATAGCCTCTTTCCTTGGAGGGCTGGAAATCGCGCTTTTGACCAGGGGATTGCCGCGTAAGCTATACACCGACAACGGTCCGGCCTTCAGGTCGAAGCATCTGGAACAAGTCCTGGCCAGCCTGGGCGTGGCCTTGATCCACTCGACTCCATACCGGCCCCAGGGGCGAGGAAAAATCGAGCGCTTCTTTAAAACCATCAGAACCGAATTTCTACCCGGCTTTACAGGACGGTCCTTGACCGATCTCAATTGCGCCCTATGCGCTTGGCTGCGGGATGTCTACCACCAGAGGCCCCATGGCGGAACAGGACAGACTCCCTTCGAACGCTTCACCGCTCATACACAATGCTTGCGCCTGGCCCCGGATAATTTGCCGGATCATTTCCGCAAGGCCGTCCGACGAAAGGTGGCCAAGGACAGAACCATCAGCTTGAATGGAAAGGTCTTCGAAGCCCCGGTCCCTCTCATCGGACGCCAGGTCCTCATCCTTTATCACGAGCATGAACCCGAGAGGATCGAAGTCAAATACGAACAAAAATCATATGGCTTCCTAAGACCGGTGGACCTGCATGTCAATTGTCGCGTCAAGCGAGATAAAAACAGGGATATAGACCTGGCCGACAGCCAGGAGGCCAGAATTTACAAGGGCGGACGCCTTTGGGGGCGGAGGTGAGAAATGGCCGGAACCTATCGCGCTTTCTTCGGATTCGCCAAGGAGCCTTTCCCTGTGGACGTGGACCTCAGGGATATGTACGAAACCCGGGACCTAGCCGGCGTGGCCGACCGCTTTCTTTACGCCGTCGGACTGGGAGCCATGGCCCTTATTACCGGCGAAGTGGGCTCGGGAAAATCAACCGCCCTCAGATTCGCCGCCGCCAAACTACACCCCTCGGAATACAGAGTCTTTCATCTGACCGCCTCATCGGGCTCCATACTCGAATTCTACCGCCTCTTCCTGGCCCAACTGGGCATCGAAGCCGCAAGCTCTTCCAGGGCCTTCATGACCAGAATCATAAAAAGGGAAATCCTAGACCTGAACCTGGCCAAAAAGATAAAACCGCTGCTCGTCATCGACGAGGCCTCATTGATTCGACTCGACGTCTTCGCCGAACTTCATACCATCGTCGAATTCGAAAGAGAGACCAAGGCTTCGCTGCCCATCATTTTGGCCGGACAAGGCCAGCTCATCGACAAACTCACTTATCGCGCCTCGATGCCGATAGCTTCCAGGATTGTAGCCAGAACTCATCTGGAGGGCGTCGACAGACAGGAAATGGAGCAGTATTTAAAACATCACCTCGGGATAGCCGGCGTCAAACAAAACCTATTTGACGATACGGCCCTCACGGCCATACATCAAGGATCGGGTGGGATTTTACGAAAAGCCAATCACCTGGCCCGAGGCTCACTTATCGCCGCCGCCGCCCAAAACCAGATGATAGTCGCAGCCGAACACGTCCGACTGGCCGCAACCGAAATCTTCTGATCAAAGAAAAATCAGGGCTGGAAACTAAACCCTCCAGCCTAGTCCATTTATTATGAAACTAGTCCAAATAATTTGGTAATTTTTTGACTTGGTCCAAATAATCAGAAAAATTAAGACTAATTATTTTAAAAATCTACACTGCGAGACTATAATCCGAGGAGCCGGATGCCTTAATTGGGGCACGCCCCCGGAACTGTGGGAGGCAAGGATGAGCAATCATCCTTATCTACCCGACCAGGGGGATTGAAATGTGAAGTATCAAAGGAAAACTGCCAACAAAAAAAATCGTTGCCTTCAATACTATTATAATATTAAGGGGCTAGGAATATTGCTTTCTTGGTACCATATATTGTGGTAAGTCTAAGACTTGATAATTTTGAGACCAACCCTAAAAACACTTCCTGGAATCTTTAAGATTTATCATTGAGGTAGTTGTAGCTTCGAAATTATAATGGGGCATCTTAAAAGGTAAAACGCTTCTAGAACTTCAG
>JADFXS010000468.1:0-443 GCA_015233515.1 Deltaproteobacteria bacterium
GCTCACTTTCACTCTTCATATTCTGTTCATGAATGTTGTCCTGGGTGGAGTTATTCTATCCTTTTGGGAAAACCGGCGAAAACTGCCCGACCGCGATCTCGGCCCGGATCTTTCCCGAAGGCTTCCAGTGATCATGGCCCTGACAGTCAATTTGGGTGTGGCCCCGCTGTTATTCGTCCAGGTCTTGTACGGCAATTTCATTTATGTTTCGTCCGTCCTCGGGGCGGTTTACTGGCTGAGTGTAGTCGTTTTGATTATCATCGCCTATTATGGGCTTTATATTTACCGTTATAGATACGACGTCCTGGGATCGGCCAGAATATTGATCTCCGGATTAGTGGCTCTATGTCTGCTGCTGGCGGCCTTCTTCATCGTCAACAACATGACATTGATGATCCAGCCCAAACATTGGCCGGCCTATTACGACAATCCATCGGGGACGA
>JADFXS010000468.1:464-1250 GCA_015233515.1 Deltaproteobacteria bacterium
AACTGGGATGATCCGACTTTGGTCCCCCGATATCTGCACTTTGTCATCGCCTCGATCGCCGTGGCCGGGTTATTCACCGCCGTGGCCGCGCGGATAAAACACGGGAAAGATACAGCGGCTGGAGCAACCGGGATCAGGCTGGGGATGCGATATTTCGCCTGGGGGTCCGTGGTCCAGATATTTTCCGGGCTGTGGCTGCTCCTGAGTATACCGCGAGAAATAATGCTTCTGTTCATGGGCAGAGACCTTTACGCCACCGCGCTTTTCATCCTGAACCTGGCGATGGCGACGGGAACCCTTATCACCGCGTTTAAAAGAATGGTCTGGCCAACGGTGGCCGGCCTGCTCATCATCGTCTCGGGCATGACGCTCATCAGGGACGCGCTCAGGGATGCATTTCTCGGGCCCTATCATTCCTTGAGCGGGCTAAAAGTGGTCGGCCAATTCAGCCCGCTGATCCTTTTCCTGGGTACTTTTGCCGCGAGCCTGGGGCTCATCGGATATATGCTCAAAATTTACCTGACCGCGGACAAGGTGGGTTAATCATGGAATATCCGATCTGGTATCTGAACGAATGGGGCGGCGGGCTGCTAATCGCCTTGACCGCCACGGTCCATGTATTCATCTCGCACTTTGCCGTTGGCGGCGGACTTTTTCTGGTGCTGACCGAGATGAAGGCCTATCGGGAAAATTCGGAACTCATCCGGAACTACGCCCGTTCTCACACCAGGTTCTTCCTGCTGCTGACCATGGTTTTTGGAGGTCTTACCGGGGTGGGAATCTGGT
>JADFXS010000468.1:1383-2904 GCA_015233515.1 Deltaproteobacteria bacterium
TTGGGACCGGATTGACAAAACCAGGCATCTGGCCTTGGGATGGCTCTATTTCATCTTCGCCTGGCTGTCCCTTTTCCTGATCAACGGGATCATCGGTTTTATGCTGACCCCGGGTTCCTGGCTTCAAACCCGGGATTTCTGGGACGGCTTCTTCAATCCCACATTTTGGCCTTCCTTGGTCTTCAGAACAGGTTTGGCTCTGATGCTGGCCGGCGTTTTTGGTTTTATCACGGCCTCCTTTATCAAGGATGATAAGACCCGCCAAAGCCTGCTCAGATACGCGGCCTGGTGGGCCAGCCTGCCGCTGGTCATAGTCCTGGCCTGCGGTTGGTGGTATGTCCATGCCCTGCCTCCGGACCAAAAAGCCATGGTCCTGGCCAAATCACGCGAAATTCAACCATTCTTCACGGCCTTTCTTTACCTGGGACCGGTCGTGGCTCTTTTCGGACTGCTGATGGCCATCAGGATACCCAGAACCATGCAAAAAGTTCTGCCTTTCTTGCTCCTGATCCCGGCCTTCGGCCTGATCGGCTCATTTGAATATGTCCGCGAAGCGGCCCGGCGCCCGTACCTTATTCACGATCATATGTACTCCAATGGCATCCTCCAATCCGATGCCCGGAAACTGAACCAGGATGGGTATCTCAAGACGGCCAAATGGATAATTAACAAGGACCTGAACGACCGCAATCGCCTGGCGGCCGGTCGGGAACTTTTCTTCCACCAATGTTCGGTCTGTCATTCCATCTCCGGCGCGTTGAAAGACATCAAGCCGCGAACAGCCAAATTCACCACCTTCGGGATGGATGCCTTTTTAAACGGTGTCGGCAAGATCAACGAATACATGCCGCCTTTTTTAGGAACCAGGGCCGAAAGGGAGGCGTTGGCCGCATATATCGTCAGTGAACTCCAAGGGAAACCAGAGACGGAAAAGACTGCCGCTCAAAGCCCATCCTTATCGGTCGAGGTTCCACCTTTTGATTCCAAAACCGATGAATATGTCCTGCTGGCCTGGAACAACCTGGGCATGCACTGCATCTCGGACGTCTATAAATATTGGGTTCTGCAGCCGCCGGCGAACGATCTTCATGCCCAGTTAATCAAGCGCGGCGATCCTCCCCAGATGATGGACAAAGATGCCGTTCTGACCTATAAAGTTCAGCCCGAATTTGAAAAACCGGCGGAAAGAAGTCTGTTTTGGAAATACGCGGACAAACTCTTCGGGAAACAGCCGCCCCCCAATATCGGCCTTTCCGGCTTAGGCCTGAACGGCGAGATGAAATTTTCCAAGGAGCATGGATGGTTTGAGGCGACCATGATTCCGGTCGAGCCATACCCGCGGGAAGGCGGTTTCAATCCCTATCCGCTGTTCAGGATTGAGGCCAAGGATGGAAAAACAGGCCAGATCCTGGCCTCCACCCTGGTGGTCGCCCCTACCTCCACGGAAATGGGCTGCCACAATTGTCACGGCGGACAATGGCGGGTCGCTGGAGTGGCCGGGATCCCGGATGAGGCCGGCCG
>JADFXS010000469.1 GCA_015233515.1 Deltaproteobacteria bacterium
GGCCTTGGGTCCCGCCGACCACCTGGTAATTGGGATAATCCATGTCCAGCAGGGCCCGAACACAGGCCGCCAGATTGGCATCGGTTCCCGTGGCCGGGACAATCAAGGAGACGAACGGCCAACGGTCCGGATCGGAATTATCCGTGTGCCTTTTTCCGGTGATGCCGCGGCCGCCGACCACGATGACCAAGCCCATGCTCAACACCAAAAAAAGCATTAAAATTTCGAGAAATTGATCCAAATCCCGCCGATCCTTTCCTGGAAAAAATCCCGGTCAGTCAAACGCATTGATTGGTTAATGGGCTTCCGCCCAATTGTTCCCATGACTCACATCCACGATCAAGGGCACGGAAAGTTGAAACACGCCGGACATCTCGCGCCGCACCAGATCCGTCAAGGCGGGCACTTCCCGGTCCGGAACCTCGAAGACCAGTTCGTCGTGAACCTGAAGGACCATCCGGGCTTCAAATCCGGCTTGATCCATGGCCCGACGGACGGAGAGCATGGCCAGTTTGATGATATCCGCGGCCGTGCCTTGGATGGGGGTATTCACCGCCATGCGTTCGGCGATGGAGCGGGCCTGGAAGTTTTTGCTCATCAGATCGGGTAAATGACGACGCCGTCCCAGAAGGGTGGTCACATAACCGACCCGGCGGGCTTCGGCCTGGGTCTGGTCGATATATGTCCTGACTCCGGCGTAACGATCGAAATACTGGTCGATATATTGCTGGGCCGTCCGGCGGTCGATCCCGAGTTGCCTGGCCAGGCCGAAGGCCTGCAAGCCATACACGATCCCGAAGTTAATGGCTTTGGCTTGTCAGCGCATGTCCGGACTGACCAGGCCGGGCAGGACGTTGAAAACTTCGGCCGCGGTCCGGGTATGAACGTCGTCTCCGGCCAGAAAGGCCTCCTGCAATCCGCGATCGCCGGAGCAATGGGCCAGAATCCTTAGTTCGATCTGGGAATAATCGGCGGCCAGCATCTTCCGGCCGGGCTGGGCAGTAAAAGCCTGGCGAATGCGGCGGCCGTCGTCGGTCCGGATGGGAATGTTCTGCAGGTTGGGATCGGAACTGGACAGCCGGCCAGTGGCGGTGACCGCCTGGTTGAACGAAGTATGCAAACGGCCGGTGGTCGGATTGATCATTTGCGGCAAGGCATCCACATAAGTGGACTTCAATTTGGCCAAGGTGCGGTAGTTGAGGATTTCCGCCGGCAGCTCGTGATGCATGGCCAGATCGGTCAACACTTCCACATCAGTGGAATATCCGGTTTTTTTCTGAGTTTTTTTACCTTGAGGCAGCCTGAGTTCATCGAACAGCACCACCCCGAGTTGCCTAGGAGAATTAATATTGAAATGATGACCGGCCAGGAAATAGATTCGTTCTTCCGCCATATTCATACGCTTGGCCAGGTCCTTGGACAGATCGGCCAGGAGGCCCAAGTCCAGGCCGACGCCGGCCATTTCCATTTCCGCCAGCACGGTCAACAGGGGTAGTTCCAGATCCTCGTACAGCTTGAGCAGGCCTTCCTTTTCCAGGTCGGTTCGCAGGAGGTCGGACAGGGACAAAGCCAGGTCCGCGTCTTCGCAGGCATAATCCTTGGCCGCCTCCGGAGAAATAAAATCAAAACCCGGTTGCTTGCCCACCACTTCCTGGTAGGTGATCGGGTCGTGTCCCAGCCATTTGCGGCTCAAGTCGTTGAGATTGTGCCCACCGACGCCGGGTTCCAGGATATAAGAGGCGATCATGGGATCGTCGACAATGGGTTGGGGATCAAGGCCATGCCGCCGCAGGATTATATAGTCGTATTTGATATTCTGGTTGATCTTGCCCACGGCCGGATTTTCCAGGATAGGCCGAAGCGCTTCCCGGACAACGGTCCAGTCCAGGTTTACCGCGCCCAAGGTCTGATGAGCCAAGGGTATATAATAGGCGCGATGATTCGAAGCGCACAAGGAAAGGCCGACCGGTTCGGCCTTCATGGCGTCCAGGGAAGTAGTCTCCAGGTCCAGGGCCAGACGCGCGGCTCCGGCCAGTTCCTGAGTCAAGGCAGCCAGAGCTTCCGGAGTATCCACCAGGATATAATCCTCGCAATTTAGGGTCCGTTGCGGCTCCAGTTCCGCCGCGAATTTGGTAAACTCCAAATCCCGGTAAATCTCCCTCAGGCCACCCTGATCCGCGGGCCGGATTTTCAGGTCGTCCAGGGTCAGGCCAAGATCGGCGTCGGCCTTCAGCCTGGCCAGGTCCCGGGACAGGAAAGCCGACGCCCGGTGTTCCGTCAGTTTGGCACGGAGTTTTTCCGGGGAGACCTTGGTCAGGTTTTCATATAAGTTCTCCAAGGTCTGGTATTCCCGGATGAGCTTGGCCGCGGTCTTTTCTCCGATGCCGGGGACTCCGGGAATATTGTCCGTGCTGTCGCCCATCAAGCCCTGGGCTTCCAGGAATTCCGCCGGACCCAGCCCGAATTTTTCTTGTAGCGTGGCCGTGGTTACGGACATCTCTTTTTTGGGATTGGGGTCGTACATGGACACCCGCTCATCCAGGAGCTGGTAAAAGTCCTTGTCGCCGGAGATGATGACCACTTCAGCCATTTGAGCCAGAGCCTGACGGGTCAGGGTGGCGATGACGTCATCGGCTTCCAGTCCGGTGATCTCCACGGCCGGCAGTCTTAGGGCCTGGACGATCCGACGGATGGGTTCCTGCTGGGCGATGAGGTCGTCCGGCATGGGCGGCCGGTTGGCTTTATAGTTGGGATCCATTTCCTTGCGGAAGCTGGGGCCCTTGGCGTCATACACCACGACCATGATCGACGGGCTTTTTTCCCGTAAAACCTTGGCTAGTGAGGCCACGAAGCCATATATGGCATTGGTCGGCCGTCCGTCCTTGGTGGTCAGGCGCGGGA
>JADFXS010000043.1:0-12844 GCA_015233515.1 Deltaproteobacteria bacterium
TGGCCGGAGGTCATCCACCCCGCCATCCCGGTGTGCACGGTTTTAAAATCCTAAATAACATAACCCGGGCTTTAACGACCGTAAAGACATATTGAAAAACGATCCGCGCACCAAATATTCAGGGCAAATTCATTGGGAAATTAAGACCCGAGCAAGCTCCCAAGCGCTAGGCTCTTGTCTTTGTCAATTTTTATGCCATACTCAGAGTATACATGTGCTTGTTTATTATCCTCAACCACGCCCCTTCGCTTCGGAGTGTGGAGCAATGAAGGATATCGATAAAGTGTTGGGGCAGGCGGCTAAAAACAGGACTCTGCTTGTCGAAGAAAAAACCCCTATAGGTGCTGATTTGGCGGACATTTTTGAAACTTTGGGACACGAGATTTGCGGAAACGCCGCCACGGCCGAGAAGGCGCTTGGAGTGATCGAAAAAACTCCCGAACCATATAGTTATGGATATCCTCTTTCAAGGAGAAAGCGTTCGGATTAAATTGGGGAGGGATAAGCTTCAAACACCAAGAGACACCTGTCGGCTCTTCGGGATAGGCCTCGTGACCGGAGGTTTAGACCCCGGATCAAAGATAGTTACATTATCAGGAGGCAACTATGAAACTCAAACTGCGCGGAAAGATTTTGACCCCCGCCGCTATCCTGGTGGTCATAGGCATGGGGGTCTCCTCTTTGCTTTCTTTCCTCTGGTCAGCCGAAGCCATTCGTGCGGAAATAAACTTGCGGATGGAGAAAAGCATCGAGTTCTTAGCTCGGGACTTGGCTATTTTTATTGCCGCTAGAAAGGCGGAAGTCCTGCATTGGAGTACAAACAAGCTCTTGGTCGAGGCTCTTCAGGAAGGCCTGGACACGTCGGCCGCGCTTAAGGCTGCAAACGAGTTTCTGACTGGATCTCAGCGTTTATTCCCAAGTTTTGACAGCATGTCTCTAATCGACCCCAAAGGTGTACGGGTTTCATCTAGCAATTCCGGATCCATAGGCCAAAATTTAAGCGACCGCGCTTATTTCAAGGAGGCCATGGCCGGTAAATCAGTCATTTCTGAACCATTGATCGCCAAAGCGACGGGAAATCCGGTCTTCGTGGTGGCCAGCCCGGTTAAAAATAAAGAAACGGTGATCGGGGTGGTAATCGGCTCCATTGATCTGGGAACATTTTCCAAGGAATTCATCGACCCCGTTAAATTCGGTCGGTCCGGTTATTGTTATATGACGGAAAATAAAGGCCTGATGATGGCCTACCCCAAGAAAGAAGCCATTTTCAAACTCAACCTCGCGGATCTGGATTACGGGCGGGAAATGCTTCGTACTAAAAATGGTTGGATTGTTTTTCACGAGGGTAATGTCGAGAAAATAGCTTTTTTCCGAATGGATGCCGCCACCGGCTGGCTCTTGGCCGCCACGGCGGAAACGAATGAAGTTTTCGAAGCCGCCCAAAAAATAGGGTTTCTCTCTTTGGGATTAACCGTCGCCGTGACGGCGCTGCTTATCGTTTTTCTGGTAATTCTGGTCGGCCGCGTCATTATTAAACCTGTCGCTCTTGGGGTTGGGTTTGCCGACGCCATTCAAGCGGGTGATCTTTCTCAGCGGCTGAGAATGAACCGGAGCGACGAAATCGGGCAGCTCAGCGATGCCCTGGACAAGGCGGCCGACACATTAGAGTTCAAAGCCAAACTTTCCTCCGCCATCGCCGACGGCGATATGACTATGAATGTTAAGCTGGCTTCGGACAAGGATGTTCTGGGCCAAGCCTTGCAAAAAATGGCCTTCAATTTGAATGATTCGTTGACTCGGGTCAATGAAGCCGTGGCCCAGGCGGTGGAAGGTTCCGCCCAGGTCTCCGATTCCTCCCAGGCTCTCTCCCAAGGCGCTTCCGAGCAGGCTGCCGCTCTGGAGCAGATCACCAGCTCCCTGACTGAACTAGCTTCCCAGACCAAAGCCAACGCCGAAAACGCCGCCCAAGCCAATAATCTGTCCCTGGCGGCCAAGGGCGCCGCGCTCAACGGGAGCAAGCAAATGACGGAAATGACCGCGGCCATGAAAAGCATCAACGATTCCAGCAAGGAAATTGCTAAAATAATAAAAGCGATCGACGATATCGCCTTCCAGACCAACCTTTTGGCCCTTAACGCGGCGGTAGAAGCGGCCAGAGCGGGCAAGCACGGAAAGGGGTTTGCCGTGGTGGCTCAAGAAGTTCGAAATCTGGCCGGGCGCAGCGCCAAAGCAGCTCAGGAAACAGCCGAACTGATCGAAAATTCAATGAAAAAGGTAGAGAATGGATCAGGCCTCTTGGCCAAGACAGCGGCGGTCTTAACGGAGATCGTCGACGGTGCGACCAAGGCTGCGGACCTAGTCGGTGAAATCGCCGCCGCATCCAATGAGCAGGCTCAAGGCATAAATCAGATTAATCAAGGTCTGACCCAAATCGAGCACGTAACTCAACAGAATACCGCGAATGCCGAGCAGACCGCCTCGGCTGCCGAGGAACTAACGAGTCAGGCGATGCACCTGAAAGAAATCGTCTCGAAGTTCAAGCTCAAAAATGAATATTCGACGGATAATGTCTTGGCCGTAGCCAGACGGTTGGCTGAGCCGAAACTTCTTATGCAGAGAAGTGATAAGAGTCAACCAAAAATAATTCGACCCGGTCATCAAAGCGTAAAGCCGGAAGAAATGATCTCTCTGAATGATGATTTCGAAAAATATTAAGAGCACGGAGCTTATGATTAACGGATTATTTTATTTGAAACAGTGGCGGGCTTGGTGGATGGCAACTGACGGTGAGATAAGTGATTATGTTCGCAAACCAACAGCCGTGAGCGTGAAAATCACCTGTTCCACGAAACCTGCTCATAGTCTCATTGCTAAAATCCCTGGAGTTTTTCTATGATTAACAATACTGGAAATTTAACAAAAAATTCCCCTTGTCTTTTTGGAGAAATTAATGAATGCCTTTAATGATAAAAATGCTCCGTGGCAGCCTGAAATTGTTTCATTTGTAAAATTGATCCTGCCAAGTGCCTTCTTGTTTGCCGGATTATTTATAATCAGCCGGTACAACTACCCGTTGTTTCACGGAATGGCCGAGCTTTTTTCTATTGCGGTGGCCTGGGCTGTTGCCATGTTGGTTTGGAATACCAGGCGCTACATTGATAATGATGCCCTAGTTTTTTTAGGGATCGTTTATTTTTTTATTGGATTTGTGGATATGATTCACACTCTGGCTTTTAAGGGAATGAATGTTTTTCACGACCTTTCCGAAGCCAATCTCTCAACTCAGCTCTGGATATTGGGCCGATCCTTAGAAAGTATTGCGTTACTGATATTTCCACAATTTCTTGGAAAACACGTTCGATTGAATTTAGTCTGGGGAAGTTGTTTCGCCATAACTCTATTTTTAATGAGTGCAATCTTTTTCTGGGATATTTTTCCAGACTGTTACGTGGAAGGAGTTGGACTTACTGCCTTTAAGAAAGGTAGTGAATACACTATCTGTGTAGTGCTGCTGATCGCTTTGGTTTTGCTCTATCGGAAACGTGGTTTGCTGGATTCAGGAGTGTATCGGTTGATGATGGTCTCCATCCTATTGACTATCGGCGCGGAATTGGCTTTTACCTTTTATGTGAGCGTCTACGGTCTGTCTAACCTGATCGGACACTTCTTGAAAATTATTTCGTTTTATATCGTTCTCCTGGCTCTTGTTCGTTTAAGGCTGGCTCAACACTATGGGCTGCTCTTTCGATCTCTACGTGATAGCGAAGAAAAATATCGCACCGTCGCCGATCATACCTATGCGTGGGAATACTGGCAAGCCCCGGATTTGAGCTTGCCTTACGTGTCGCCGTCTTGTCAGCGCCTTACTGGTTACCGAGCCGAGGAATTCCAGCAAGATCCCGAATTGTTGGTCGGGATCGTGCATCCCGATGACCGCGACCAAATAGAAAGACACATTCATAATCATGAAAACACGATAAAGATTTTGGAGCATCAAGAAATAGTATTCCGCATAATTACCCGTAGCGGTGAAGAACGCTGGCTCGCTCATGTCTGCCAGTCCGTCAACGGCCAGGATGGTACTTATCTCGGTCGCCGCGCCAGCAACCGCGACATCACCGAGCTGAAGCAGACCATGGATGCGTTGAATGATAGCGGTGTATTTTTATATACATTGTTAAATGCCATTCCTATCCCGGTCTTTTATAAGGATACAGATGGTCGCTACATCGGTGTTAACAAGTCCTTTGAGGAGTTCTGCGGTCTGAGCAACAAGGAAGTTGTCGGCAAAACTGTATTTGACATTTTTCCCAAGGAACTCGCTTTGGTGTACTACGCAAAAGATAACGAACTTTTTCATCTCGCAGGCACGCAGGTGCTTGAAACGCAACTGAAGGATGGCAATGGTATCATTCACGATGTGGTTTTTCATAAAGCCACTTTCACCGACCCCCAGGGGCAAATTAGCGGTCTTATCGGCGCAACTATCGATATCACCGAACGCAAGAAGGCAGAAAAAGAGTTGAGGGAAAAATCGGAAGAGCTGGAATTATTCTTCTCTAATGCCATAGACTTGCTGTGCATCGCCGACACAGACGGATGCTTCCGCCGTCTTAACGTCGAATGGGAGAAGACTCTCGGCTTCCGCCTCGCTGAATTGGAAGGGCGTCGATTGCTCGACTTTGTCCATCCCGATGATCTGGCCGGTACTCTGGAGACTCTGGCCAAGCTCGGGAAAGGTCAAGAAATTCTCAATTTCACCAATCGCTGCCGTCGTAAAGACGGATCCTACCGCTGGGTTGAGTGGCGATCCTTTCCGGTCGGCAAACTGATCTATTCCGCGGCTCGCGATATAACCGAGCGGAAACAAATGGAGCAGGCCTTGCTGCTTAGCGAGGCTAAACACCGGGAGGCACAGAAGATCGCCAGCATGGGGCATTGGGAGCTTGATCTTGTGGCCAATAGCTTTTGGTGGTCGGAAGGTGCGTGTGATCTATTTGAAATTGATGATAATTCGTCTAAAATCTCTTATGAAACTTTCCTCGGTTACGTCCATCCGGAGGACCGCGAGGCCGTTAACTCTGCTTATAGCAAATCTGTCGAAATGCGAACTCCTTATGAAATAGTTCACCGTCTTCTTATGGCTGACGGGCGTACGAAATGGGTAAAAGAAATTGGTCGCACAGATTATGGGCCGAACGGTCAACCTCTCCGTTCCGTGGGAACAGTTTTGGACGTTTCAAGCCTTAAACTGGCGGAATTAGAAACAAGGAAATTAGAAAATAAATTACATCAGGCCCAAAAAATGGAGGCTATCGGCACGCTTGCCAGTGGCATCGCCCATGACTTCAATAATATTCTAGGCGCAATAATCGGCTATACTCAATTGGCCATCCTCGAAACTCAAGAAGAAAATCAATTAAAGCATTTTCTAGAACAAATTTTTCAGGCGGGCCAAAGAGCTACTGACTTGGTTAAGCACATTCTTTCATTTAGCCGTCAAAAAGAAGAACAACAAATACTTGTCGATGCGAGCTCCATTATCAAGGAAGCGCTAAAATTGCTCCGCGCTTCAATCCCTTCAACAATTGAAATCAAACAACAGTTTGCTAGTAAAGATAGCACTATTCTTGCTGATCCAACAAGCATTCATCAAATAATTATGAACCTTTGCACTAACGCCTCACACGCCATGGCGGAAAAGGGGGGAATTCTTTCCGTGGCTTTAGAGGAGGCCGTTATGGAATCGGAGTATTTAATCGGTCCCTTCAAACTCTCTGGAGGAGACTATATCAAATTGTCTGTGACAGATACAGGAACGGGCATACCGCCAGAAAATATTGGCCGTATTTTCGACCCTTATTTTACGACCAAGGGGCAAGGAGAAGGAACTGGACTTGGTCTCGCGGTTATTCACGGTATAGTTAAAAATTTAAAAGGCGCAATCAGTGTTTATAGCGAGCTGGGCGAAGGGACCACCTTTAACGTCTTTTTCCCGAAAGCTGAAAAGGCAACATCAACCGAAGTACCTTTGGCTAAACTGATTGAATATGGAACAGAAAAAATTTTGTTTATAGACGATGAACCTGCCTTGATCGATATGGGCAAAAATCTATTGGAGCGACTTGGATATCAAGTCACGACAATGACCTCAAGTATTGAAGCGTTGCTTCTGTTTAAATCTAATCCTGTTGATTTCGACTTGGTTATAACCGATCAGACAATGCCGCAAATGACCGGCATGGAACTAGCCAAGGAATTAATAACTGTTCGACCCGATATTCCCATTATCCTTTGTACCGGGTATAGTCATCATGTGACTGAAAAAAAAGTGCTGGGAATCGGGATTAGGAGATTTCTCCTGAAGCCATTGCTTTTGCATGATTTAGCTTGTGCCGTAAGGGAAGCCCTGGGAGCAGACGGCAAAAATAAATAAAGTTTTTCAACTCTACGCCGGCCAGTGATCCGCTTTTACGCGACGATAACCAGCAAAGGCCGGATCTGGTGGATATACTTATAAATGTTACTAATTTAGGGAGTTATTGGGCAAGGTGCGATCTTTTTGAAAGAAGAGAGAGTGAGCCAGGCTCATGAAAAGCTTTTCACGGTTTTATGAAAACCAGGCCCGGAGCCTAGCCAGCTAAGTTGCGAAATTTTTTTTTCTTTGTTAATATTTAGTATTCTGACTGAGGTTCTACTAAAGATGGTGGAAAAAATAAAAATATTAGTTATTGATGATGAGCCGAACGTCACTAAAGCGATAAGAAGAAATTTAGCGACTTTCGGCTACGAGGTAATTGAGCTTAATAACCCGTTTAAAGTTGAAGACTATATTTTATATACAGATATCAAAATAGTGATTTTGGATTTAAAGATGCCGGGTCGTAATGGCCTTGAAGTTTTAAGGTTATTTCGACTTAGCTGCCCACAGATCCCAATTATTATATTTACAGGATTTGAAGAAATAGACTCGGCCATAGAGGCAACAAAATTAGGGGCAGCCGAGTATCTTTCCAAAAATATCACTCCCGAGGAATTACGTAACGTACTAAACAAATATACGAAAGTGGAGAAATGCCTTTCCTCGGATGCTAGAAAATTACTTGCGGGACGCCTCGCTAATCTTCAAAAAGCAAAGACCATCGAACCGGAAAAAATTGCCTTGCTTCATGAAATTATTTCAACAGACACCATACCGCCAGGTTTTGTGGAAATTGAATTTGAAGGAGTAATTCCCGGAGAAAAAATACCTTTTGATTTATTTGTTCAAATCTACAACAAAAATGACAATAAACACTACTTGCGATTGTTATGCAAAGCCGATACGGAATTCACGTCAGGCTTAAGAAATATGCTTTTTAATCGGCGACTGGCCAGTGTTTATATTCATGAAAAAGATTATAGGACTTTTCTTAATTATAAGTCAAGACTTGATAATAATTTTGTTTTTAAAAATGAAAAAATAAAAAATGAAAAACAACTGGTCTTATATGGCAAAGCGGTAGAAGCTGTCAGCGAAATATTAAACCAGCCAGTAGAGAACAAAAGCGTAAAACAAGCGGTCATAGTTATCGATGATTTATTTAAATCCATGGTTAAAAATCCTGATCTTTTTCAGGACATGTATCTTCTTTTCAAGCATGACACAAGTATATATAATCATTCAGCAAATGTATGTCTTCTAGTCACTTCTTTTGGTATATTTTTAGGCTTAAATCAGGAATACGTTAAAATTCTTTCCATGGGCGCTCTTTATCACGATATAGGTTTATCTAAGATTGACAAAAGTATTTTTGAAAAGCAGACTCCCTTGAGTAAATCTGAATGGGCGGAAATTAAGGCACATCCCGTACGTGGAGTTCAGATGCTCCAGCCTACTTTAATTTTTTCCCCGCAGTCACTGAAAATAGTGGCCGAGCATCACGAGAATTCAGATGGTTCAGGTTATCCAAAGGGACTTACAGCAAATCAGATATCCACTTTAAGTAAATTTGTTCGTATTGTTGATAAATTTGACAGCCTAACCACCCAGAAACCCTATCGCGCCGCCTTCACACCAGCTCAAGCTCTTCGCAAAATACTGAGTGAAGAAGCTTCACCTAAAGATAAGATGCTAATCCAGAATTTTATTTCTTTTTTAGGTGGTAGAAAGCAGACAAAGTCCACTAGTGTGGTGTCATATACTAAATGACTTTTTAAGTTATAGACATTGTTTGAAACTTGCTTCAGTTAGCGCTTTGAATTAGACATTTTCCAAATTGATCCTACCCGACAAACGATTTTTTTCCGGGCTATGCCGCTCCAAGGCATCGTGGACAACCGATAAGATGTCGTTGTCATCCCAAGGTTTGCTGATATAGTGGGAGATATCTCCCCGATTGACAGCCTCAACTGTTAAGTTGATGTCCGTAGAAGCTGTTAAAAGGAGGCGTATTATGTTTGGAAAACCGACCCGAACTAGTCCAAGAAATTCTAACCCATCCATGTCCGGCATAGTCATATCGGAAATCACTAAATCCATTTGCTCCATTCGGAGGATTTCCAATCCGGCTTTACCTCCCGTGGCCGTAAAAATATGATACCCGGATCTGCGGAACAACCTGGTCAACGATCGTAGAATCAACGGGTCGTCATCGACAAAGAGGAGTTTCGATGTCACTAATTTTGAAACGGAGAGATCGTCGTATTTAGGTTTGGTATTCATCGGATATTTTCCCCTGACTACGACGAATATCCGTCGATCGGCAGGATGATACGAAAGGTGGTTCCCTCACCCACTTTACTGTCGACCGTCAGGGTTCCGTGATGTTTTTTGATGATTCCATAGGCCAGCGAAAGGCCTAAACCGGTACCTCTGCCCACGGGCTTGGTCGTAAAAAAAGGTTCGAAAATCCGGCTTATATTTTCCGGTGGAATTCCCCTGCCGGTATCGCTAATCTCAATCTTGACGGCCTCACCAAGGTGAGCTGTGGTGATCGTAATCAGCCCGTGTCCTTCAATGGCTTGGGCGGCATTTACCAGGAGATTCATAAAAACTTGATTGATTTGTGACTGGATGCAGTTTACCTCGGGCAACACACCGTAATTTCTGACGACCTCCGCATTGTACTTGATTTCGTTCCAGACCAGATTAATAGTACTTTCGAGTCCACGATGAAGATCGGCCAATTCCCAGGTCTGGTCGCCGATTCGCGAAAAATCCCTTAAATCACACACTATGCGTCGCATCCTCTCCATGCCGTCCTTTGACTCGGCGAGCAGATCGTGGGTGTCTCGTGCGCGGAAATCGAAATCCATCTCGGTAAGCATCCGGTCGAATTCGGTTGCCGCCGGTTCGGAAACGTCACGCAGAAAAGATTTAGCCGCTCCGATGAGTTTTAGAAAGTCGTCAACATATTTCGACAGCGTCCCGAGATTCGAAGTGACAAATGCGAGCGGGTTGTTTAACTCATGGGCTACCCCGGCCGCCAGTAATCCAATCGCAGCCATCTTTTCCGCCTGCATGACCTGCATCTGTGACTGTTCGAGGGCACGCGTTCGCTCCACAACTCGCTTTTCTAATTGGATATTCTGATTAGCCAGGCAATCGCGCGCGTGTTTTAGGTCAAGATGCGTCCGCACTCGCGCCAGGACAACCGGAGGACGAATCGGCTTGGTGACGTAATCAACCGCGCCCATATCCAAACCTTGTTGCTCGTTTTCGCTTGCATCAAGCGCGGTAACAAAAATGACCGGGATATCTCGTGTTGACGAGTGTTCGCGCAGCCTGGCCAGCACGGCAAATCCGTTCATTTTCGGCATCATGATGTCGAGCAGGATCAGTTCCGGCTTGGGGTCTGTCCCAACGACGCGCAGCGCCTGTTCACCGGATCGTGCGGCTCGAACACGATAGTAGGGCTGGAGAACTTTCGACAATACCTCAAGATTTTCCGGCTGATCGTCTACAATCAGTATGGTGGCCCGTGTTGCTTCTAAATTGTCCAGAGTGGCGACTGATGTATCATTCATTTTGCTCTCTACCGGTTAAGGCCAAGTCAGGTGCGACTTCATTGATCAAGTCAAGCAGGCCATGGTGTTCCTGATCGACGATTTCGATGCCTGGCAGCAGATTATCGTTCCATTTCATGAGTTCCATGGTCAATGGTTTTTATTTTGCGTAAATCCGGATTTCCGGGCGGCGCGCAGCGTGTTCAGGGCGTCGGCATAGTCAAAATCCTGAATCTGTCTTTCAAGCTGTCTGGCCTCATCACCCAGAGCCGCGCTCAACAAATCTTTCCCTTGTTCAAACACATCGTTGGCTAAAGTGTTATCGCTGACGAGCAACTCCTCGAGCTGCGTCAGAACCACTTCAACCTGCGACCAATCAAAGAGGGTTGAATTTTCGCGGCTGTTATCTTCGGGCAAGGCTATGCGAAGTCCCTCCACCAGATGAGCCAGTTCGGAGGACAATACGTTCAGGTATCCTTTGAGCAACTCGGCGTCGGCGCCTTGTTTGACGGCCTTTTCCAATTCAAAGGCCGATTGTTGTACCCGTTTTGCGCCGAGTGTGCCGGCAACTCCTTTGAGGGCGTGGGTTGTTTGGCGAACAGCCTCATACTCTCCAGCGCCCAATTGCCCTACGAGCAGGGCTGCGTCGTTGCCATGTCTTTGAATAAATTGTCCTAGGAGACGCGCATAGCGCGACACGTCACCCAACATGAGACGTAGGCCGGTGTAAACATCCAGCCCATCAACAGCTTCAAGAAGGGGCAGCAGGTTCAATCCAACGGTTTGGTCGGTAGTGAACATGGTGAGGTCGGGCTTGCCGCTGGTCGACAAGTCCTTCTCGTCGCGCACCGGCAGCCATTTCACCAGAATCTCATTGAGCTTTTTAGGTTCGACGGGCTTGATTACGTGGTCGTTCATTCCCGCTTCCAGGCACTTATCACGGTCCTCACCAAAAGCATTGGCGGTCATGGCCAAAATTGGGATGGATTCCCAACCGGGAAGGCGACGTATGGCCTCCGTGGCTTGAAGTCCATCCATCACGGGCATCTGGACATCCATGAGAATCAAGTCATAGGATTTACTGCCGGCCATCCGGACGGCGGTTTGGCCGTTTTCGGCAACGCTCACCCTCATACCGACATATTCCAGCAACTGGCAGGCCACTTCCTGATTGATGGCATTGTCTTCAACCAGAAGGATTTGGGAGCCGCGCCGCTTATCCAGTGCCTGCTCAGTTTGGTTATCGCTCGGCGAAACCGCGAACGGTTCGGCTTGGGTCAACGTTTCTATCAGTGCGTCGTACAGGACCGTTGGCGTCACGGGTTTTGACAAAACCCTGTTGATGCCGGACATCCTGGCCTCCTCCCGCGGGACTTGGTCTCCATAGGCGGTAACCATCAGGTAGCCGGGGTTAGCCGTCAGCTGGAGCGATTGCAGCCGCCGCGCTGTGTCGATACCGTTCAGACCGGGCATTTTCCAATCGATGATCAGTAGCCTGTAAGCGTCGCCGGCCTGATCGGCCCTAAGGACCGCATCCAGTCCTTCTTCCCCGGAAGAGGCCGTGTCGGCCCGCATGCCGATCTCGGTCAGCATGGAGGCAAGTATTTCGCGGGCGTCTTCGAAGTCATCGATAACGAGGACCCGCATACCTTGAAAAGCCTGGATATTCTTGATCTGTTGCGGTTTTTGGGAAGATTTTTCAAACGGCACTTCCATCCAGAACAAGGTGCCCAGACCGATTTCGCTTTCGACCCCGATGCTTCCGTTCATCAGCTCGACCAGTCGCTTGCTGATCGCCAGGCCAAGACCGGTGCCGCCGAAACGGCGGGTCGTAGAAGTATCCGCCTGTTCGAATGCATTAAATAGACGTTCCAATTGTTCTCTGGTCATGCCGATGCCCGTGTCCCTCACCTCGAATCTCAGAACAACCGTATTGGCCCGTTGGTCGATCGTGCGCAGGATGATGGAGATGTTCCCCTTTTCCGTGAACTTGACGGCGTTACTGACGAGATTGAGCAAAATCTGACCAAGACGCAGATCATCGCCACGGAGCATCGAGGGGACATGATCCATATCAACGAGTAAATTCAGGTTTTTGGCGGCAACCTTGTCCGAGACGATACCGCACACATGATCGATGACCCGCGCCGGCTCGAAGTCACGGATATCAAGAATTATTTTACTGGCTTCGATCTTGGAGAGGTCTAAAATATCGTTGATGATCTGCAGCAGGTGTTGGGCCGCGTTCGACATCTTACCCAACTGGCTGAGTTGCTGAGAAGTGAGTGGATCGCGTTTTATCAGATGGGCAAATCCGATGATGGCATTCATTGGTGTGCGGATTTCGTGGCTCATGTTGGCGAGGAATTCCGACTTCGCCCGCGTCGCGGCCTCGGCCTGCTCCTTGGCCGCAAGCACCTTGGCCTGAGCCTCTCGTTCGGCGGTGATATCCTCGATCATCCCGACCAATCCTTGCGACTCATCATTTATATTCACGGACTGAACGGATATGCGCGCCCAAAAGCCGGTTTGGTTTTTCCTGACGAGAAGTCTTTCGCTGCGGTACACACTCAAATTTTTCAATTGGTCGACCATCTCACGTTCAACCTCAGCGAAATGTTCTTCGTTATCATACCAGCATCGAGTCGTTTTTCCAATTAATTCACCGGGACCATAGCCGAATATTTCTTCCAGCTTTTTGTTGCCGCGCCTTCCGGACCCATGACCGCGATTTCCGCCGTAGGATACGCAAAGTTGATGTCACCGCCGTGGTGCTTGCTGGACATGACGTCATAAGCTCCGCCGTAAGCTTTGCGGGTAATGACGGTGATCTTGGGAACCGTGGCTTCACAATATG
>JADFXS010000043.1:12854-16551 GCA_015233515.1 Deltaproteobacteria bacterium
GTTCTTCCAGATGGAGGCGGTATTCTTCCAATTCCCGTTCGGTTTTGACCTTTTCAGTGATATCCATCCCTGTGATGACGAATATCGGCTGTTCATCCATTTCGATGCGTCTGGCATGGAACAAGTATGGGGTTCTGTTCCCGTCCTTGGCCACGAGTTCCGCCTCGACGCTCCCTTCGCCTTCCGTGCTTGCCTGTTTAAGTCGAGTTGTGACTAACGCTTTATCGTCGCCCTCGAAAAAGTCGATGGCGACCTTCGTTACAATCTCCGTCGCACTTAATTGGGTTGCTTCCTCGAAACGTTTGTTCCAGAAGAGTGCCTGAGTTCTCTCGTTGAGGGCCAGGAAAAGGGCCGGCACGGAATCGATGAGTTTTTTCCGGAATCTTCCTTCTTTCTGTGCGTTGGCCTGACTAGCCGCAAACTCCAAAGCAAATCCTATGTTATCGGTAAGGCGCTTAAAAAGTTCGATTTGCTGCTCGTCAAAAGAATTCGGGATCTCGGAATATACTTTAAGAACTACCATCTTACCGCCGGGAATCACAATGGGAAACACGGCCAGGGAGCGATAGCCGCGCTCAAGGGCGCCAGTGCTCCAAGGCGATACCGTGGCCTCATTAGCTATGTCGTTGCAGATTTGAGAGGTGCCGCTGCGAAAAGCCCGACTGGCCGGACAATCATCCGACAGGCAGAGTTCCTGCTCCTCCACACAGTCAGGGGACTCGCAGGCAGAAGCCATCGGCTTGATATTACCGGCATCATCGAGTTTGCCGATCCAGGCCATTTGAAAACGTCCTACTTCGACGACGATATGGCAAATTTCCTGAAATAAATCTCCAGTCTCCCGAATGAACATAATCGCTTCGTTGGTGTGGCTCAGCATGGCATAGACGCGGTTGATACGATTGATCCGTTGTTCATTTTCCACGAGCATCGTAACATCCTGGACTATACCCAAGGCAGCCAGGGGCTGTCCGGACTCGTCGAATTCGATGTCGGCCTTTTCTCTGACCCATCTTATTTGGTCGGCGACCAGGATGCGGTGATTGATGTCATAAGGGTGCCCGGCCAACGCCTGATTCCAGGCATCCAACGCCCGCTGGCGGTCGTCCGGGTGGACGCAATCGGCAAAAGTCGCGAAGTTGATCGGTGTCCCCACGGCCATGTCGAACATACGGTAGGTTTCATCAGACCAGGTCAGCTCGTTACGCCTAATGTTAAGGTGCCAGTGTCCGGTGAGCGAGACCGCTTGAGCGCGCTTAAGGAATAACTCGCTCTGACGTAAAGCCCTCGCGGCTTTCACACGATCCTTGTTGATGAGGGCCATGCTGATTTGGTCGGCTACCTGACAGCCGAATACGATCTCATCCGATTTCCATTGGTGTTGGCGATTGACATGCTCAAAGCAAATGGATCCAAGGATACGGCCGCCGGAAATGATGCTGCAATCAAGCATGGCGGTTATCCCCAAAGGCTTGAAGTATGACTCGGCATGGCATTGAGTGCGCGGGTCTGTCAGAGTATCATTGATATCCACGTAACGTAAGTGTTTATGGGCGTTTATTCCGCGGCAAAATTCTTCCTCCTTCAATTTTTGTCCTCGTGAATGAATTTGGGCTGAAGCTTCATAAATATCCAAACATTCAAGACGAGTTTCATCCGCGCTATGCAACCAAATGGAAACCCTGCCAATACCGAGGGAATTGGCCAGCAGTTCCGTAGTTTCGCCGCCGAAAGCCTCTACCTCGCCCACAATGGCCGATTCGGCGCTGTTGATCTGCCCGATAAGCCGATTGTATAACTGAAAACGATCACTTAGCTCTCTCAGCGCATTCTCTCTGGCTTTTTGCTCCGTGATGTCGCGCCAGACAGCGGAAATCAGGGTTCCTCCTCCTAAATTGATTGATCTGAGCTTTACGGCCACTTTCCGAATAGTGCCATCCTTGTGTCGATGAGCGGTCTCAAAGTCAACAGGTTTCCCCGTGGTGACGTTCACAGTGTTCGCGGAGATCTGCTCTACACTGTGCTCCGCCTGAAAATCGCTCACGGACAGACGTGAGAATTCCTCGCGGGTGAAACCTAACCCTAGATGAGCGGCTTCATTAAAATCAACGAATTGGCCGGTAACGCTATCCACCAGCACAATGGCATCGGTTGTCTGCGCGAACATGGTGGCAATCAGCTCCTCGCGCTCCTTTAATTTATCCGCCGATTGTCTCCGATCCACAACATCGGCCAGGCGGTAAACAATGGCTTGGGCCAATTTGCCTTCTTCCTTCAAGAAAGGGCCGTCATCCTCCACTGGGCGTTCTTCGCGATAGGCAACCGTCAGTTTGATGATCTCGCCTTTTTGTGTCGATGCCGATGCCGTTTGCATCCAGGAAGTCTCCGAAAAGCCGGGCGTGCAGAAGCAGGCGCCGGCCCAATCAATGCAGACGGAAGTGATCTCCGGAAACTGCCAACCCGGGGCGACTGCCTGGACCACGCGCTTTATCATTTCGTCCGTAGATAGCGCGGGATCCTCGGAAATGTTGAAAATCTCATAGAGGCATTTTTGCTCCTTGATTCGCTCGCCAAGCTGGTGTTGATTCCGGCGGCTCTCCGTTATATCCCGACCTATGCCCAAATACCCGATAATCTTTTCGGAAATGTCGAAGATCGGCGTCCTGACCACCTCGAACAAGCCACGGTAACCATCGGCGGCAAAACTGATCCACTCTTCGTCGGTCCTAGGAGCTCTGTTCTCGATGACCCATCGATCTTTTTCCCACCTGGCGTCGGCAGTGTCCTGGTCTGAAAAGTCATGGACGGTCTTTCCAAGGATATCCTCTTCTTTGGCCCCGTATAAACGTTCAAAAACCGGGTTGCACGCTATGTAGACGCCGTTTAAATCCTTGGCCCAAACCAAGTCGGGTATGGCGCGGATGAGGGTATACAGATTGGATCGCTCACGTTCCAGGGCCAGATTGGCTTCCTTCGCCGCGGTGATATCATTGATAGCGACCATGATGGATGGCTCGTTCTCGAATTCAACTAGCGATGCCGACATGAGTGCCCAATAATGTTTCCCCTGCCAGTTCAGCAGGCGCATTTCCTGATCCGCCACGTTGACATCCCGGCGCAAAGTTTCAAGGAAACGTCCCCGTTCGGCCGGGTCCTGGTAAAACTGGTTTGCAGACAGCCCGATGCCGTGCTCTCGCTTGAAATGGAATTTCATTTCCGACCGACGGTTGGCATAGCGCATGATGCCGTCCCTCATCCGGGCGATGATTATAGGGAAAGGAGCATTTTCCAGTAAATCGCGGAAACGTACCGCGCTAGCTTTTGTTTCCTGTTGAGCGCTAAACAGTTCCTGATAGATTTTGTCCCGCTCCATGGACATTTTGTTAAATGAGTCTGCCAGGATGTCCAATTCGTCGCCGCGGTACTGCTTGTCCAGAATAAGTGGCTGACGTTCCTTGCCCAATTCGAAGCCCTGGAAATACCAAGCGATCGCTTTTAGGTGACGAGTGACCATGCTCTGAAGCAGACGAAATAAGATCAAAGCAATGAGGACGATCATCATCGTCACTAGCAAAAAGTGATGAATAACATCTTTGACTACATCTTGGTATAATCCCGAGAAATCCGCGACGAGATGTAGCCTCCCTACTTGGACGGGACCCGTCGACTTGGCGTGCACAAGGGGGATATCAAAGAC
>JADFXS010000470.1 GCA_015233515.1 Deltaproteobacteria bacterium
CCGGATTTGACAGTCAGGCTTTATGGCTTCATAATCTGACGGTGGCGTGGATCGCCCGAGAGCTGGCCGAAGCTTCTTTCTTCATGGAAGCCGGCGCGGTCATGCTCGCTGGTTTATTGCACGATCTCGGCTTCTTGCTCCTAGCGACCAGACTAAAAGAGGAATTAGAAAAAATATTGGCTCAGGTGAACGAGGAGACCTCTTTTGCTCAAGTTGAAGCCGACTTGGGCCTCAGCCACTGCGCCATCGGCGCCGTCCTGGCGGAAAGCTGGGGGCTGCCGGACATTCACTTGGCCGCGGTCCGCGATCATCATAATCCCTTGACTCCCGGGCCGTGTCGTAACACTACCTGCATGGTCGCTTTGGCCGAAGTTCTATCCCATAAGCTGGGTTACGGCCTTAAAGAAGAATCGCCGGAGTTCGATTACGAGTCCGCGTTGAAAGCTTCGAATTTAACCCAATCCCGGCTGAAGGCCACATACAAGATGGCCGCGGAACGTTTGCCGGCGTTGCAGGACGGTTGGCTGACGCTGATGGGTTAGTCAATTGAAGTGATTGAAAAACTATAAATTTCGGCCCAGATCGAGAAAGACGGGATTTTGAAGCCGCGGGAATATTGACGTATTTTGAGGATTTCAAAATCTAGTCCGACAAAGAGTTGGGCCAAAATGTCAATTTTCAATTAACTCAGTGGTTTTGACTTATTACTCGCTAACCTGGCGGCAAGCTACGAAATTAACGGTCGCTTGTCCAAGACGAAACCAGAGTGGAGATATCGATATGGCCCGAAGCCTTGAAGAAAAATTCCAGGCGCAAGAGAAGAAGCTAGGCCTCCTAAGTAAGAACATGGTGGATGCCATCTGGGTTCTGGACCCGGAAACCATGAAATATACCTATATAAGTCATTCCGTGAAGCAATTGAGGGGTTACTCCGAACAGGAATCCATGACCCTTCACCTCAAGGATCAACTCACCCCCGACTCTTTTCAAAAAGTCATGCACATGCTTGTGGAAGCCCTCACGGAATATAAAACCAATAAAGATGTCAAACGGGTCTTGGAATTGGAGATGTACCACAAGCGCGGTCACACGGTCTGGGTCGAAATTACCGCTCAATTAGCCTCGGAAAAAGACGGCCGTATCAAAATTTTTGGAGTTACCAGGAATATCTCCGAACGCAAATTTTTCGAACAGGAGCGAGAAAATCTCATTCAACAATTGGCCCAGGCGCTGGAAGAACAAAAACGTCTTCAAAAAGAAAATAAAATTTTACAGGGCTTACTGCCTATTTGCATGGAATGTAAAAAGATTCGGGACGAAGAAGGGAACTGGTGGCAGTTGGAAGAGTATATCGCTTCTCGAGCGGATGTAACTTTTTCACATACTTATTGTCCCGAATGCAAGGAATTGGTCTTGCGATCTATAAGATAAAAATTATAGTGGTTCTCGAAAGTTTCTTCGTTTTGAATTATCATTATCACAATGAGATTTCTCCCTTCGGTCGCAATGACAGACTGGAGCGTTCTCGAATGATCCGATATTTTGATCGCATCATTCCGAAAAAACTTTGGAGCATCGCTATGTATTCCGATAGTGACTAGATCAATTCTCTGTCAAGCAATTCCCTTTTGAGGTAAGCATAATAAATTGGAGCGGCAATCACGCCGGAAAATCCGAAAGCCGATTCCATTATCAGCATGGCCACTAGTAATTCCCAGGTATGCGCCTTGATTTGACTGCCGACGATGCGGGCGTTCAGGAAATATTCCAGTTTGTGGATGACGACCAGGAAACCCAATGATGCGATCGATGTTCCCAAGGATTGACTCAGGCTGACCACCACGATTATTGCGTTGGAAACCAAATTTCCTACGACCGGCAGCAAACCGATTATAAAAGTGACCGCAACCATGGTCTTGACCAGAGGCAGGTGGATGCCGAACAGGGGCAGGGCCACTCCTAAATAAAGCCAGGTGAATAAAGTATTCAAGGCCGCGATCCGAACTTGAGCGAACACTATGGAGCGAAAGGCGTCGCTGAATCGTCCGGCGCGTTCGGCCAAGGCGCGGGCCAGGGGACGGTATTCCGTTATGTTGGTTGAACTACTCAGGGAAATGATGGCTCCGATTATCATGCCGATCAGGATATGAGCGCCGAGCCGCCCCATGCCTGTTCCGGCTGCTTGCAGGTCCGCGGCGTGTGCGCGCAGCCAACCCGTAGTCTCGGTTCTAAGTCCATCGATGTCATCCGGTACATATCCCACTAGCCCATGCGGTAATTTTCCACGAAGGTTATCTAGTATTTCAGCCATCTTGCTCAGTAGAACCGACAGGCTGCTCGCGTCGCTTTTAAAAAAAAGGACTATTCCCCAGATCAAGAGAATCAGCGAGAAAACGATAATAATGGATAGAATACCGACGACCAGCAGTTTGGCCCGGTTGCGGCTTATCTGCGTGATGTGGAGCAAAGGCGCGGCAAGATTGACCAGTTGAAATACCAGCAAGCCGGCCAGCAGCGCCGAAAACAGATGCAGATAAAATACCAGCCACAGCGCGAGCCCCGTAATTATCCAAGATGAAATCTCAAATATGTCCGTCTTGGTTTTGTTGACTTCGATCATATTTATTGCTCCGCTTCAAGGACCGGATCGGGCCGAATGGTCTTGGATGAAGTTATCTCCGGCTGATAAAGCGCCGGGAGAATAGATAACGGAAATCACTACATGATCTGCCAATAATAAGCGGGCGCCGACATTATGTCAAGAAATCCGTGAGACCTAAATCCACCATCAAATCGCGGATAGGCGCATAAATCCTTGGCGAAACGCGAAGTTGAAGGCCCCGCCGTTGGCGGATACCTTCGACATGTAAGGAGGCAGAGCATTTTTATTTC
>JADFXS010000044.1 GCA_015233515.1 Deltaproteobacteria bacterium
TTAGTTAACTGGATCAAAAGGCGACAGCCAATGGTGGATGTAGCGCAGACCACATTCAAGATGCATATATGCGAGGAACATGTAATCTTTCTTGTTAGCCAGACAATAGATCACCATCACCCGATAAATCAATCCGAAGATAAAGATCGCCCCCGCGGCCCAGGCAAAAGGACCGACAACGATGTTGTATAATGTGACCATCTTTTCTCCCTTGATTCAGAAATCGCTTAATTTGACGATTCTGCGCCAGGCGCGGCCCTGATTGACCATTCTGAAGAGCAGTTTATCTCCTTCGGGGCTGAAAACCGGATCACAGACGGTCTCAAATTCGTCCCGGTATTCTTTTCCGTTGAGAACGTAAGTAAACTTTTTGTTTCGCTCAACCTTGGCGGCGATGTTCCGACCGTCCGGACTGAAAACAGGAGGCCAGACTCGTGAGTATGAACCGGACCAGACGCTGCCATCCGCCATCACGGTCCAGCGATCATGCTCCTTGATCAAGGCGGCCGCTCTCCGACCATCCGGGCTTAAATTCAAATCCGTGACTACTTCGAAGTTTTGTGACCAGGGTTTTGCGTCCACCGCCACGGTAAAACGCCCGAAGTCCTTGGCGATAATCGCATAAACCTTGCGACCATCCGGGCTGATGGCTTGATGCCAGCATTGAAAATAGACCGCCGGCCAGATAAGACCGCCGTCCTGGGCCAGTCCCCATTTGCCGGCGGATCTGACCGGGGCGACAACCGCCCCGGTGACCGGGTTAAAAACAGGTTCCCAGACTGAAGCAAAAGACTGGGGCCAGGGCCGGCCATCCACGGCAATAGTATAATCATAGAGGCTGAGACGGACTTGGGCGGCCACTCGACCGGCGTCGGGCGAAAAAACCGGAGTCCAGACTCCGACAAAGTTCCGTTCCCAGGTTCGGGTGTCAACAGCTACGGTGTAGCAGCCTTTTTGAAAGGTTTCCAGGTCGGCGATTCCCAGAGGGATAGTTTGGACTACCGCCGCCGCGGAACGTCCATCCTTGCTCAGCGTGAAGTTGTTGGCGTTTTCAAAAAGGGCTTCCCACGTCCGGCCATTCACGGCCATGCCATATGCCGAATCATTCTGCACGGCCGCGGCGATGACTTTGCCGGTTTGGCTATATTTGACATCCCAAATATAGCCATATGTCTCCGGCCAGTTTTCCCCATCCACGGACAAGGTCCATTCACCATCCTGATTGACCAGCACCGTAACGCGTCCATCCGGCGAAAAACGTAGGAACCAAGCTTTGCTGTAGGTTTCTTCCCAGGGATGCCCGTTGATGGTAACTCCAAAACCATCATCCTTTTTGACAATGATCGCGACTTTTTCACCGTCCGGACCAAATTGCACCTCTTCCAACCATTCATAGTCTTTTTTCAGAAGGGTCAGGTCTAAAACCGATTTTTCGCCCACGGCCCAATCCCAGCCGGCCTTTTGTCCCATTGTTCACCATCTTTGTCTAAAGTGTCGAAGCCGTTTAAATTTGTGTCGGCCTCGAATTTTGACTTCAAGTTGGTTGATTGTCTCCCTTGAGTTCTTCCCCGGGCGAAATCGCCGCCGGATTCCTCAAAAGTCAGTCGCTCAATTAAAGATTAATTAAGTAAAATATAGCTGAGAAAATTAAAAAGTGCAACCTCAGATATTTTTGATTCGCCGCCGATTCGTGGAGTGGATGCGGAAAAGCATTTTTCGCTGAAACTGTGACTGGAGAGAGAAAAGGCTTCACTATAGATCGAGAAATAATACTAATTATATATCTAAGATGGAGTTCTAAACCAGTCAAAGCAAGTCAAGGATCCGGACAGGTCCGGTTGTTCAGCCGATGATTTTCACCCTTGACACAAGGTATCCGTAGCCAAATCCATATGTATTTCCCACGATTTGCTTTGAGACCGTATGATTGTGAATATCTCCGAGAAGAGGATACCCACTTCAGCTTAAGGCTTTCGTCACCGAGGCTTAATGGGGGTATAGGTCACTCCTTTGAGCGGCTCCTCTTGGATTAGCTTCTGCAAAGCCTCCAATGCCTCCTGGCAAGCGATCATTACTTTTCTTTTCTTATCCAAAGAGAGGGATAAAGAGCGTACATTGCTGTTTTCTCTAGATAATGCAATGACTCGCGCTTTCAGCTCTTGAAAAACCGCATAGGCGGATTTGGCTCGGTCGAGTTCGTCTGATCCCTTGATTTGTGCCAGTTTGGACAAGACATCCAGGTCTGCCGTAATTTCTTTTTCCTTCCCGCTCATTTCCGCTTCGAGCTCGTCCATCTTTTGATCGCTGGCTTCGGCGATATGTGGAGGAAGCAGGGCTTGAATGCGCAGAGCGTTGGCCTGAGCGCTTAAGGCCAGAAACGTCGCCTCCGAGGTTTGAGACGATTCGGCATTGATTTTGGCCAAACGGGAGAGAGCCTGATCGAAATCACGAATAGCCCGCGCGGCTGGGCCGAAGGTCAGGTTATAAGCCTTGATGTTGGTATTCTTGACGGCCAATTCCAATAAGTCGGCATCCACCCGCTGGAACTCGACAAAGGCCTGGGAAAATTGAGCAAAAATATTCTTTTCCAGGGGGAGGTTGGAAACTTCTAACAAAGCTCCCAGTTCCTTCCGTTCATTTTCGACCGCGGCCGCGGCGGTGCGAGCCTGGTTCGCGAATTTTAGCGAGTCCTGATCGGTTGAGGCCAAAACCGCGCTTTTCTCGGCCTCGGAAGCCGAGGCCAAATCCAGGCGCATTTGAGCTGTGATCTGGAGTCTGCCGGCTCTGGCCGCCAACTCACGCTCAATATCGTCTCCCTGGTTAAAGCGGCCCACCACCAACAGAATAAGGCCAAAAATGAGGGCGCCGGCGGCCATTAACAGAATCTGATTGATGGTGGTTCGAGATAGACTCATATATTACTCCGTGTCTTGGTTCATCGCTATTAAGTTTGATCTTCTTGGGTCAGAATCTGGTCCAAGAAGCCATATCTCTACCGGACCGCGTCTTTCAGGCTGACCCGGAAGGATCGCGGTGAAAGAATTGTAATCCTGGTCAGATAAAAATATCGTTAAGATTTAGGGTAGTGACGTTAAACTATCGTTAATACAAAGTGGATGTTCAAGCAACCTATATGGTCTTGGTTAGGCCAATTCAAAAAGAAAGGCGTATTGGTTTGCAGAGGTCTGGGCATAGGGTGGCGCCGGGTTGGAAGTCAAGTATTTCAATTTTTGTTCGCTAACCCCGCGTCAGGCCACGGGGATTGCGCTCGCCGCCGTGTCCATACTTGGTCATTGAGTTTTGTTTTTCGGCGCGGCCGCGGTCGCGGGGGCGGGTGGTTTGGCCGTCGGACCGGTCGGCTTCGCGGGTGGATTGGTTTGAGGAGCGGCCGGCGGAGTGGGCGACGGTGGAGTGCCTTGTTTGGTCTGGGGCGCCGGGGTTTCGGATGGTTGATTCTCCTCCGAGGCCGATTCTTTTTCGTCTTTGGGGACATTGCCGGTTCGCTCGGATATCGCCTTGGTCAACCTGGCGGCCTTAGCCGGTTCAACATAAGCCAGAATCTGACCAGCGGCTTTACCGGGCATGGCCGAGAGAATTTCGACCGCTACGCCGTCTTCCAGGCTGCTGACCAGTAGTCCGGCCCGTTCGGGTTTCATGCCTTTGTAAGCCGCGACCAAGTGATCCAAGCGAGTGGCTTTGAGGTTATCTTTGATATTTTTTTGTTCGGCGATGATATTCTTCTGCTCTGTTACGGAATTTTTTTGCTCTTCGACTAATTGTTCATACCGTTTTACCTGCTCGGTCAGCTTCTGACGAGTGGCTTCAACTTCGGCCAAACGGTCGGTTACTTGTTTTTCCAAAACTTTTAAAGCGGTTTCCCGGTCCTTGAGGATTTGCTCTTTCCGGATGACTTCCGTTTCCCGGGCTTTGATAGATTCCAATAAGACTTGATACTGCTTGCTTTCACTCGAGGCTGGAGCCTCATTTGTTGAAGCGGTTGATTTTTGAGCCGCGGGTTGTTTGGCCGCGGGCTGCTGGTCTGCGGGTTGTTTGGCCGCGGGTTTGGTTTCAGCGGCCATAACTTGGGTCGTTTGCAGGATGGGCTGTTCGCCCGGATGATTCCAGAGCAACAATGACAAGGACAATATCAGTTTCAGGCTCAAGCCGATGATAATCACTGTTTCCAGCGCCAACCAGGAGACTCTTCGCGGTCGGTTTTTAAGAAGCTTCATGCGTTTTCCTCACGGCAGCCAAGGCCGCCAGTTCATCGAGGTTTTTTTGTTCCAAGCCGGCGGCCGTTTTATCGTAATCGGCCTTTTGTTTTTCTTTGTAACGTTCGATGATTTTTCGCTGGACACTAATTTCGACGAGTTTTTGACGTTGTTGTTCCACGGCGGCTTCAGCTTGGAGCAAATAATGTCGAGTTCGTTTTTCTTCTTCGCGCAAATACTCCCGATGTTCGCTGTACATGGTAAACTTGGAGGAAGGAATGATGTTGCCGTCCAGGCCGCGGACAGAGGCTACCAACTCTTCGGCCCTTTCTTGAAGGTCCAGAATGTAATTTTCGATTTCATTGGCTTTTCGCACTCGTTCCGCCAGTTCAAACATGGCCAATTCTTCTTTTTGGCGGCGATAGCGCAACAGAAATTCCAGTTTAAAACGAAACATTCCTATCCTGCCAGACGGATCAGTTCTTGGCGGGTTTGAGCCAAGGTAACATTTTCGCCGAATTCCTGACGCAAAAAGCTCTGAACGCGCGGATTCATTTCAATGGCCCGATCTATGTCCTTGTTCGAGCCTTTAACATACGCGCCGATATTGATCATGTCTTCGCTTCGAGCGAAAACGGCCATGATGTCCTTCAAGCGACCGGAAGCCAGTAAATGTTCTCGGTCGACAATGTCGGTCATCAGGCGGCTGACACTAGACAGCACATCAATAGCCGGATAATGATTGCGCGCGGCTAGTTCCCGGCGCAAGACGATATGACCGTCCAGAATGGCTCTCATGGCATCGGCCACCGGCTCATTCATGTCATCGCCTTCGACCAGGACGGTGTATATTCCAGTGATGCTTCCGGCTTGAGCCCAGGTGCCGGCTCGTTCTAATAGAAGAGGTAGCATGGCGAAGACCGATGGGGTATAACCGCGGGTCGTGGCGGGTTCGCCTATGGAGAGGCCTACTTCTCGAGCCGCATAAGCAAAACGGGTGGCCGAATCCATCATCAGAATAACGTCTTTTCCCAAGTCCCGGAAGTATTCGGCCACCGCAGTGGCTACGTAGGCCCCCCGCATACGCACCAAGGGAGGTTGTTCCGAAGTCGCCGCGATAACCACGCTACGTTTCATGCCTTCCGGGCCCAAATCCTTCTGAATGAATTCCAGGACTTCGCGGCTACGTTCACCGATCAAACCGATGACGTTGACGTCTGCTTTCATGTTCCTGGCGATCATGCTCAACAAAGTGCTTTTGCCTACTCCGGACCCGGCAAAAATGCCGATACGCTGTCCCAGACCGATGGTCAGAAGGCCGTTAATGGTGCGAATACCGATATCCAAGGGTTTGACGATCCGTTCCCGATCCAAGGGATTTCCCGGTTTACTTTGCAAGGGATATGCCGCTTCAGCTTGAATGGGGCCGTTGTTGTCCAGGGGATTTCCCAGACCGTCCAAAACCCGGCCCAGCAAGCCCGGGCCTACCTTGACCGTGGCTCTGGCGCCCAAGGCCACAATGCGGCCGCCCGGAGTCAGACCATGCATCTGGCCGATCGGCATCAATAAAATTCGGCCTTCGCGAAAACCAACCACCTCGGCCACCATGGGTTTGTCTTCATTGTGGCGGAAGACATGACAAAGTTCCCCGACCGAAGCCGCCGGACCGTCGCCTTCCAAAACCAAACCAACCACCTTGGTCACTCGACCTTCCAAGAGCAGCACCTTGGCCTCGGACACGGATTGCGAATAAAAGCTCAGATCAAAAGGGGGAGGATGGTTGGTCATGAAGTGTAATCCATTTGTTCACGATTTATTCAACGGGGGGTTATCCGAGGTTTTATAGTCAAGAAATTTGTCGTATGTCAATTAGATGACGTCTCACCAGTCCAGATTGAAACGCATGGTCAAGGCTTCGTCCACACTTGAAGTCACGGCTTCGATTCGGCGTTTGACCGTGGCATCCAAACGACCGGCCTCGGTCTCCATGATCAGATCGCCGCGGGTCAGATTGGCGTCAGGTTCGAAGATTATTTTTAAAAGGCCCGGCAACTGATCTTTTAAGGCTTCTCGGGCGGCTTCCACGTGGGTAAGGTCATCCGGATGGATGCGGAACTTGGCCTGATGTTGTTCATGAAGGTTTTCGATGCCGGCCTTGAAGGCCGTTTGAACATATTCAGGTTCCATGGAGATTTCCTGCAAGGCGATGCGTTCCGCTATCTTGGTGGCCAGTTTGACCAGAGTGACTTCATTGACCTGCCGTAAGTCAGGATAAAGATTTTCCACGCGCTGCAAGGCGGTTAGTACTGGAGATATATCAGCCAGAAAAGGTGGGCGGCCTTCTTCCTGGCCCGCGAGCCATCCTTCCTTATGACCCTGTTCCCGGCCTTCAGCCGCGGAGCGTTCCCGAATCTGTTCAGCTTCCTGTTTTATCCTGGAAGCATCTTCTCTTAAGCTGGTTGCTTCAGCCGTTAACCGTGCTTTCATCTCTTCAGCCGATGTTCTGATCATTTCGGCTTCGGCTTTGTTTTTTTTCAGGTGCAGTTCGGCCGAGGTGCGAGCTTCAGCCAAGATTTCCGCCGCCTTTTGCTCGGCCTCGGCTAAAGTTTGAACAATATCCTGATCGCGGTTGTCAAATTTGATAAAGATGTGCTCGGCCAGCCCTCCCTGGGGCGGGCTTGGTTGACCACTCAGCAAATCAGGCGGGTTATAGTCCTGAATGCTGGAGTCCCGGTCAATTTTTGAGCCGTAGCATTTATACAAAAACGTCTTCTCCGCCGCCCTTGCCGATGGCGATCTTGCCTTCGGATTCCAGTTTCTTGGCTACGCGCAGGACAGACTGCTGTGCTTTTTCCACGTCGCCCAGTTTGACGGGACCCATGACTTCCAAGTCTTCCCGGATCATATCCGCGGCTCGTTCCGACAGGTTGGACAATATCTTCTTTTTCAGTTCTTCCGAGGCCGTTTTCAAGGACATGGTCAGTTCTTCGTTGTTGACTTCCTTGAGGATGGAGCGGATGCCCCGGTCGTCAATACCGATCAAGTCTTCGAAGACAAACATGAGCTTGCGAATTTCATTGGCTAGTTCAACTTTGTCTTCTTCAAGTTTGGTCAGGATGGCGTTTTCCGTGTTTTGATCGACTTGGTTAAGAATTTCCGCCACGGTTTTGGCCCCACCCAGTTCCCGGCTGCCAACGGATCCGAGGGCTGCGATTTCTTCTTTTAAAACCTGTTCCACTTCGACGATCATTTGATGAGGAACGCGGTCCAAATCAGCGATGCGATAAACAACGTCCACTTGGAGCTGTTCGGGAAAACTAGCCAGAATTTCCGCGGCTTTTCCCGATTCCAGGTGAGCGAGGATCAGGGCGATGGTTTGGGGATGTTCGTTGCGGATGAAGTTGCCCAGGACTTTGGAGTCCACATCCCGCAGACTCTCAAACGGCGCGGGACCGACGTCGGAATTGAGGTCTTGGAGTAATCCTTCGGCCCGCTCATCAGTCACGGCTCGAGTGATGGAGCTTTTGAAGAAGTCGTCTCCCTTGACCCGTAGTTCGGACGGCGAGGTCAACTCGTCATAAAAGGATCCTAAAACTTCCTGGATCATGGTTGGGTTGATGTTTTGGATGCGGCTCATGGCTCGACCCAAATGTTTGATTTCCCCGTCTTCCAACTGACGGAATATGTTGGCGGTGAAATCTTCTCCCATGGTCAAGAGGAAGATGGCCGCCTTTTGGGGGCCGGTCAGTTGCTCTTCGGCCATGACCCTACTCCTTTTATATAATTAGCGTTGTTCAATCCAGCTACGGATCACGTTGACCGCTCGTTCCGGATTTTCCTGAAATAAAGCCATGATTTGATCCCGGGTCAGCTGACCTTTGATCAACTGCGGCGACGACGGTTCAGATGATTCGGACAAAGGGGTCAACTTGGCGGCTTCCGCGGCGTCCAACGCGGCCTGCTCCTCGGGACTCGGGATGGCCGTCATGGGCGGATGTTCAACCGGAGCCGGGGCCGCGGCTTGGTCTCCCCGCTGCAGCCAGGACATGATCGGCCGGACGATGAAGATGAAGAACAGAACGATCAGCACGATGTTGAACAACGGTTTTCCGAACTGAATAAGTAGCTCTATCGGCATATAATACCACTTCTTTTCACTGGTGTCGGTTGAATAGAAAGATACGCTGGACACCGTCACCTGGTCGCCGCGGGATTCGTCATAGCCCACCGCCTTTTTGACCAGCTCTTCGATCTGCGCCAACTCATTGGCAGGTCTAGGGACAAAAGTCTTGACGGTGTTGCCGTCCTTGGTGGTTTCCGGGTATGTACCATCAACCATGACCGCCACGGAAAGTTTTTTGATTTCACCGCCCTGGGTGGTGGTCTGACGATTAATCCGCGTAATTTCGTAATTAGTCGTCTCCTCGGACTTCTCGTAAGTTTCGCTCTGGCCGCTCTGTCCGGTTTGTTGACGGTTGCCGGTGCCAAGTTCGTATGTGGCGTTAGGGACTCCCGAGGCGTTTTTGCTTTGCCCTTGGTTTTTTTCCACCAAGCGTTGTTCACTGCGAACCGCGGAGCGATCCGGGTCAAAAATCTCTTCATGAGTATTGGTCTGCTGCAAGTTTAGCTGGACATTGACCCGGGCCATGGCTTTACCCGGTCCGACCACTCGTTCCAGCATACTGGTCAACCGTTCGGTCAGGCCTTGCTCCGTATTTTTCTGATACTGTATCTGGGTGGCGGAGAGCAGACCTTCGTTTTCTTCCTTACTATATAATATACCACCCGACGTATCCACGATGGTAATATTTTGATGCTTCAGCCCCTCCACCGAGGAAGCCACTAAGTGAACTATACCTGCTAATTGTGATTTAGTCAAAAATTTGCCGATCTGTAACTTTACTACCACTGACGCTGATGGTTCTTTTGATTGTTCTATAAATAATGATTCCTTGGGAATGCTAAGATGAACTCGGACTTGTTGGATTTCCGGAAATTTTAATATAGTTCGTTCCAGCTCGCCTTGGAGGGCTCGTTGAAAATTCAGATGTTGCTGGAATTCCGTTTCGCCGATGCGGGTTTTATTGAACATTTCCATGCCGATGGAGCCACCGGTCGGCAATCCTTCAGTGGCCAAGTATAATCTGGTTTCCTGAATGGCTTCCTTGGGAATACGGATGGTACTACCATTGCCGTCCAGTTCATAAGGTGTTTTGCGTTCGCGGAGTTTGGCCACCACCGCTCCGGCGTCGTCTTGGGACAAACCGGTATATAAAATATCGTATTCCGTCTTGTTGGCCATCAGGAGGATGACAACCACCGCGGCGATCACCGCGGCCATTAACCCCAAGGCGATGATCTTGCGGGATTGATTCATCTCGTGGTAATATTCCCGCGCGCGGCTCAGTTTTTCCTTATATTTTTCCAGCATGTTGTCCTCGAGAGCTTTGGTTTGACGCCCAAGCCGACCGCTGTCGGTCTAAAAAAAGATCGTGAGAGGTAAATTCGGCCGTGAAAAAGCCGTCAGACCTCAAATATATGAAATCGGTCTTTATTAAACCGACATTCTCATGATTTCCTGATAGGCGCTCATGACCTTGTTTCTTACTTGCATCAGCATTTTAAAGGAAACGTCCGCCTTCTGCATGGCGATCATGGTTTCATGAAAATCAGCGGTCTTGCCCGTGGACAAGTCTTCCATGGCGCCATGGGCCTGGACTTGGAGAGTGTTGACTTTGTCAATGGCTTCATTCAAGGCATCCTTGAAACCAAGCTCGCCGCTTCCGGCTTTCTTGAAGGCCGCCGGCATCAGTTTCGGAGTATTAACAGAAGATATTTTCATGGTTGACCTTAACTATCTGAGGATATCCAAGGACTTGATGGCCATGTTGGAACTGGTCGTCACGGCCGTGACATTGGCTTCGTAAGAACGTTTGGCCGAGATCATATCCACCATTTCTTCCATGACATTGATGTTGGGCATAAGCACGTAGCCGAATTCGTCGGCGTCAGGGTGGGACGGGTCGAAGACCATCTTGAAATCCCGCTTGTCTTCCACGACCTCATTGACTTGAACATCTTCCAGTTCCCTGTCCAAGCCGTGTTTTAAACGTCCCCGAAAACCCTGGAATAGAGAATCGGCTGAAAAGATGGGTTGTTTGCGTCGGTAAGGACCGCCATCCGGCGTGCGGGTAGTGTGCATATGTGACAAATTCATGGCGATAAGGTTCATACGGCTTCGTTGGGCGGTCAGACCCGACGAGCTGATATCCATGGCGTTAAGAAAATTCACGGTTATTTCCCTCCTTCGGAAATGGCGTATTTAAGATTTTCAAATTCCTTGGCCAGCATCTGAACCGTGGCGTTATACACCAGGTGGTTCTTGGACAGCTTGGTCATTTCCTTATCGATGTCCATGACATCAAGGCCTTTTTCATCGCGACCGTAAGGTGAGACTTTTACGTCTCGTTGGGCGATCTGGTAAGCCTTTTCCACGTCCCGGACTGGAACGTGGCGTTCATTTGTTTGACGCATTTCCAATTGTCCTTCCATTGGCCCTAAGGCCCGCTGCAAGGTTTCTTCGAATCTCAAATCCTTGACGCGATAGCCGGGGGTATCCATGTTAGCCAGGTTGCCGGTGGACATGCTATGTCTGGCCAGGCGAAGTCCCAGGGTTTTTCCCATGACGCTAAGGGTTCGATCAAATAACTGCCCGGTAACGTTGCTCATGCCGGTGACCTCCGTAGATTGATTCGTGTTTTAACCGAGCAACATGTATGCCAAACCCATAAGCAGGGATCGATGGGATGTTTCGAAACAGTCGGATATCTATTTTATTATGGGGAAAAAGCGAGTGAAGCGAAATAAATAGTTGGAAAACAACTAGTTGGATATAAGGCCTGTTGGAAGCTTTGAGGCTCCCCGCGGCAAGCGACGGGGAATGCGCTCGTCGGCATGTTCAGTTTTAAATCAGTTGCCTGCTGGATCGAAGCTAACGCCCTGATATTCAGCCAACTTATTACGGAGGGTCCGGACACTGATACCAAGAATTTTAGCCGCGTGAGTCCGGTTGCCTTCGGTCTCGTTCAAGGCCCGAAAGACAAGGTCTTTTTCCATTTCGTATATAGTCATCAACCCCTGGGGGCTCTGGTCCGACGGCGGGGTGGGGATAGCAAGCGATGCCTGGTCAGGGGTTGGAGCTACATGGTTGGGCAAGGTTGAAATTTCATCCAAAAATAAATCTCCGAGCTCAACTTCCGAGCCAATGGATAAGAGGACTCCCCGGGCCATCATGTTTTCAAGTTCGCGGACGTTGCCTGGCCAATCATGGGCTTTGAGGCGATTGACAACGGCGGCGGAGAGAGTTTTGAGTTCTTTTTTATTGAGGTTTGAATAACTATTGAGAAAAAAATTGGCAAGGCCGATCACGTCTCCGGGTCTTTCCCGTAAGGGGGGAATCGTCAGAGGAATGACGTTCAAGCGGTAGTAAAGGTCGGATCGAAACTTGCCTTCGGCCACCCAGGCTTTAATATCCCGGTTGGTGGTGGCAATGACTCGGACATCGATTTTGGTGGGCAGTTTACCGCCGACGCGATCCACTTCGCCTTCCTGCAACACGCGCAGAAGTTTAGCTTGTAAGGCTAAATCCATCTCGCTTATTTCGTCCAGCAGAATGGTTCCTTGGTCCGCCAGTTCGAATTTCCCGCTTTTACGCGTCACTGCTCCGGTAAAAGCTCCTTTTTCATGCCCGAATAGTTCACTTTCCAGCAGCCCTTCCGGAAGGCTGGCACAATTGATGGCCACAAACGGTCCGTTAGCACGGTCGGAATGCAGGTGAATATACCTGGCCAGGAGTTCCTTGCCCGTGCCCGATTCGCCCTGCAACAGAACCGTGGCTTTGGAAGGAGCGACGCTCAGGGCTCGTTGCAGCAGGCGTTTCATCGCCGGGTCATCGGTTATGATTTCCCGATGCCCGGTGGGGGCCGCCAGTGCACCCGGAGATCGCCAGGATCTCCCGCCAGAACCGCTTAAGGCTCGTTCAACCACTTCTTCGATGAGATTCATGGAAAACGGTTTCAAAACATAATCTAAAGCCCCTTCACGCATGGCTTCCACCGCGGCTTCCACCGAAACGTAGGCAGACACCATTATCACCGGGGTGTGAGGGGAATTTTTTTTGATATTTTTCAGCAGTTCCAAGCCGTCCAGGTATGGGGTCTTGGCATCGGTGATGACCAGTTCAAAAGGATTTGCCTTGAACTTTTCCAGAGCGTCGGCTCCTGTTTCCGCCAGATCGACGGCGTACCCCTGTCTGGTCAAGGCTTCAAACAACGCCTGACGGACATGAGGTTCGCTATCGGCCACTAATATAGGTTTGGCGGGCATGGAGTGACTCCTGATTATTGAAACTCCCCGCGGCAAGCCGCGGGAAGGCGCTCGCATGCATGTTTGCTTCCAGCCGAGGAAGTTAATAGGTTAACCGACCCGGCGGGAATCATTTCTTCTCCGTGGTCGTCTTCGGCGGCGTCTGATCCCCCGCCTTCGGCGCCGGTTGGGTTTCTTGAGGCGCTGTCCCACCGGATTCCAAAAGTTTGTTCACTTTAGGGTCTATGGGAGCAGGTTTCAATTCCTTATTGGCAACGTCACGCCATAACGGCGAATTGCTTTTCAACAGAAGTTCCATAGTCGATTTGTACTTTTCCGGCAACCCCAATTTTTTATAAGCTCCGGCAATAACATAAAGCGTTTCCGGCGGAGGGTCCTTGGGACGGCTTTTTATCGCCGCGTCCAGGTTCTGTTCCGCCTCCTCCTTCCGGCCATCGTTAGTATATGCCTGACCCAAATTGGAGTAAATCAGGAAGATGTCGGGTTGAGCGTCCGGTTGATCCTTGAGAAGGTCCAAGGCTTTTTTCAGTGTTGACAAACCACCGCCGGTATTGCCTTTTTTTAAATACATGTATCCCATGGACTTCATCAGCTGCGCGTCATTGGCCACGGTCGGCGAAAGTCGGATGGCTTCCTCGAAATGGCTTAGCGCGGCGTCTTCCAAGCCGAGCTTATATTCCTTTAGGCCTTGGTCCACTAAGGTCGAGGCGACCTGAGGATTATCGGGATAGTTCTTTCGGAAATCGGTCAAATATTTGACAGCATCGGAAAGGCGGTCCATATTCAGGTAGGCGCGTCCAAGACCTAGCGAGCGTTCATCCAGGTGTTCCTTGTAATCTTTATTGGCCTGCCAGGTCCGGACGGCTTCGGCTTGATTGCCGACAGCCGCGTATGACATGGCCAGGTAATGCCGCAGTTCCGGCCGGAATTCCTCGCTGACCTGGAGTTGATTTTCCGTTAACAGTGGAATGAATTGATCGTATTTTTTGGTTATATACAGGGCTCGCCCCAGATTGACCAAGGCCAGGTTCATCCCGGACTTGATTTCGGGCATGAGGGTGCTGCGCGGATATTGGATTACCATTTCCTGGAAGATATTTAAGGCTTGTTTGTATTCTTCCATATCCAAATAAGCTTCCGCCATTTTATATGTGGCCAGTTCAATTAATGGTGATTGTTGTTCGGTTTCAACCACTTTTTTGTAGATCTTCAGGGCGGTTGACGGAGCGCCTTCTTCCAGGGCGCCAAATACTACCTGGGGTGTCAACAAGTGGTGTAACGACCCGTATTCGGCTAATCGGACGCTACTGATCATGGCGCCGGGAGTTTCCGGATACACTTTCCGGACTAAAGCATAAACCCCCGCGGCCATATCGTGTTTCTGTTCTTCCTTATATGTTTCCGCGATACGGACCATAATCAAATCGGCGTTTTTTTGGTCGGGATCGAGATTCAGGGAGTGGTACAGGAAGGAGCGCGCCAAGTCGAACCGGTTCGACTTAAAATAGGCTTCACCCATGTAATTCAGAATTTCAGGGTGTTGGAGGTAGAATTTATCGTCCTGATAGATTATGTCCCTGAACATTTCAATGGCTTGAGTATAGAGCCCGTTTTGAAAGTAGGTTTGCCCGAGGTAATATGATGATTTTAAGGCTAACTCACCCTTGGGGTGTTGAGCCAGGACCGCTTCGAGATATTCCTTGGCCAAATCCTTTTTGCCGGTTTTTGTATAAATCTCTCCTAGATAACCCTTCGCGATCAAAGCAAGACGGCTTTGAGGATGATCTTGGATCACCAATTTGAAGTAGCCTATCGCTTCACTTGTATACTCCGATTTCATATTCGTCAAACCTAACATCAGTTTGACGCGAGGTATTTCCGGATTGGCGGGATAGTTATTGATGGCTTCCTGATAGGCCGTGGTTATGTTGTTAAATTGGGGAGTCAGGTCTTTGGGGTCGGTGAAATAAGCGATGTCCCCCTGGAGGATGGTCGCCGGTTCCCCCAGAGGGCTGTTAGGAAAACCGCTTTTGAGCTTTTTCAGCAAATTCCCGGCCGCCGCATATTTTTCTTCTAGAATCTCATCCGTCGCTTTGGCCATAATGGCTTCCGGCGAATTGGGCTTAGGTTGCTCGGGCAGACTTTCGCGGACGGTTCGCGCGTATATTTCCGGGCCGGGAACAGACACGTCGATTTGTTCCGTCGAACCATCAGGGGTGGCATTGGATGTTGAGCGGAGATCCACGACGATGGAAATTTTGTCCGGACTCACAAAATGGCGAAAGGTAAACCTGGGAGTCTTGGATTTTATTCTGGCCTGCAGACGTCCGTTTTCTTCCAGAACCGCGACTCCCTCCAAGAGGACGTCCTGAAGGTTCAGCCGCCCTTGATTCTTGGTTTGGGCCGGCCCAAAGTCCAACCAGACTTCGTCCACGTCCGCTCGCCGGACAGTGTAGTTTTCCATGGGTTGGTTAAAAGTGAAGACCAGCCGGGAATAATCCGACATAGTCCCCAAACGAACCGAAGATAGGTTTAGGGGCGCGCCGCTTTGAGGGCTGTCGGCGCCCTTGGCGGTTTTGGGTTTTTCCGCGGCGGCTCCGGTTTTGGGGGCCGGATTGGCGGCCCAGGCCGCCGGCCAGGTCAGGAGGAAAATGACGCCGGCAATCACTGACCACCAGGAATATTTTTTGACAAAATGGTGACACCGGTTCATCCGTGAACTACACTCCTGGTCGCATGGAAGCAAGAATTGCGCCAGATGATTGACGCACCAGAGAGAGGCTGAACGGAACGGTAAACAAATTAACAACTAGAACATCGGAGTTTATCCGTCAGTCATTGGGAGCGGTGATGCCCTTTTTCTTCAGCTTTTCCACTAACGTCGTTCGATTGATTTTTAAAAGCTGTGCCGCGCGATTTTTAACCCAAGCTGCTTTTTCCAGGGCTCTGATCAAAAGCCGATCTTCAAAGTCGGAAACCATCTGGTTAAAATCGATACCTTCATCGGTAATTTCGATAACCGTCGGGTTTGGCGGGCTGGGAACAACTCCGCTTATCCTCGGCGGTAAATCTTCTTCAACCAATATGTCCCCTTCAGCCACCACCCGCCCGGCGCCTTTTTTCAGCAGGCAATCCGTGAAACCGCCGGTGGAAGCGCCCACATCCAAGGCCGTCAGACCATCGACTTTTACCCCCAGGTCTTCCAGCGCTCCCGCCAATTTCAATCCGCCGCGACTGGCATAGACCGCCCGATTATCCTTGAGGACAAGGTTGATCCCGGAACTAAGCCCTTGGCCGGCCTTTTCCACCGGACGACCATCAGCCAGGACTTGGCCGGCCATGATCAAGGCTCGGGCCTGAGACCTCGTTTCAGCCAATCCTTGGTCGACCATTAATTGATCAGCTCTGATTTTTTTCATGTAATAATATGGTCCGGTCTTGGCGGTTACCAGCGGCTGGTTGGTCCATGATTCTCATATCGAGTGACACGAACAATAAATTTCGCGCGAAATTTTTCCTTCCCAATCCGGAGCCACGGTTTGAAGATCAAATCAGGTATTGAACATGTTTCCAGGATTTACACCTAGTCAACCATGCCGATATCTCTCAACCGGTCAGGCGTGTTTTTCAGGAATTCCAAGCAAGTATCTAGCCGCTTGAGCAATACCCAACTGATCAAGGCCCAGGAGTGTCCGCAATTCGCTTTGAGTTCCATGTTCCACGAACCGGTCCGGCACTCCGTGTCGATGAATGGGAATTCCCAGGCCTTTCTCGCTTAACAGTTCACAGACGGCCGCGCCGAAACCGCCGATGATACTATTTTCTTCCACGCACAGGACCCGACCGGTTTTTTTCGCCAAGTCAAGGATCGATTCCTCATCAAACGGTT
>JADFXS010000471.1 GCA_015233515.1 Deltaproteobacteria bacterium
GGGCCCTGATAACGGCGGGCGGATCAGAGATTTGCAGGATCGTGGCCGAGCTATTCATTCAAAACGGCGCCAAGGTTTATATCGGCGACGTGGATGAGGCCTTGATTTCGGATTTCATTTCGAATCATTCCGTCGCCAATGGACGAGTTTGCGATGTTTCAGATGCCAAGGAAGCGGAAAAACTTGTCCAAGCCGCCGGGGACTGGCTGGGCGGTTTGGACATTCTGATCAATGGCGCGGGTATTGGCGGACCCGCGGGAAAGGTCGAGGACATCGATCCCACTGAATGGGATCGAACCCTGGCCGTAAATATAAACGGGACGTTTTATTGTACAAAATATGCCGTCCCTCTTCTCAGGCGGTCCGGAGGGGGCTCGATCGTCAATTTCTCATCCGCGGCGGGAATCATGGGCTACCCGCTCCGTTCACCTTATGCCGCGGCTAAATGGGCCGTCGAAGGGTTTACCAAAACCATGGCCATGGAGTTGGGTCCGGATAACATCAGAGCCAATACCATTATCCCCGGGTGTGTCGAAGGGGAGCGGATGAACCGGGTCATCCGAAACGAGGCCAAGGCCAAGGGACTTCCCGAGGACCAAGTAAGAGAGTCTGTGGTCCGAGGGATATCTATGAAAACGTTTGTGACTGCCGGCGATGTCGCTAACATGATTCTTTTTATCTGCTCCAAGGCCGGGAGTAGAATAAATGGACAAAGCATCGGGGTCGATGGGTATACGGAAACACTGCGCTGACATTCGGACTTCTATTGGCAGACACCCTTGACAGGGTGCTTCAACCCCGCGGGTAAAGGATGGGAAGCATGAATTTTCGACCAATACTGAAGGCTCTGGCCCAGGAAGACCTCGAAACAATTCACCGGATGTCTTTAAAGGTGCTTGCGGAAACCGGCATTATCATGCATTCGGCTCCTGTTTTGGAGATTTGCCGCGGGCATGGGGCTGGGGTGAGCGGGAAAACCGTATATTTCCAGACCCCATTGGTGGAAAAGGCCCTGGAGACGTGTCCCCGGCGGTTCGAGATGACCGCTCGGAATTCCTCCCAAAGCGTTGAAATCGGCGGAGATGAATGTCATGTCCAGCCCAATTTCGGGCCGGTTTTCGTCCAAGACGTGGAAGGCGGGCGGCGACCCGGCGCCATCGTTGATTACAGAAATATGCAGATCCTGGCTCAAGCCAGTAAAATCGTCAAATTCGCGGGAGCGCTTCCGGTCGAGCCGGGGGATATACCCCAGGAAACGAAATACATGCGCATGATGTATGAAACGCTCCGACACACCGACAAACCTCTTATCGGTCAGGCTGGTTCCAAGAGGCAGGTTGAAAGACAAATGGATATGGTCGGCATGGCCGTGGGAGGGAGCGATTTCCTTGACCGGCATCATTGTTTGGCCGTGGCTGTCAATCCGAACAGCCCATTAGCCTACTCGCCGGAGGCCCTGGAAACCCTGGTGGAGTTCAGCCTGCACCGCCAGCCGGTCTTCTTCGCCCCCGCCGCCATGGCCGGGGTTTCCGGACCTATCAGCCTGATCGGCGTCTGCATTCAATGCAACGCCGAAGTTCTGGCGGGTATAACCCTGACCCAAATGATCAATCCCGGCGCTCCCGTGGTCTACGGGGCGGCCGCCGTCCCGTCCAATATGAAAACCGGCGGTTTTAACACCGGCACTCCGGAAGGCGCGCTACTTCATGCAGCCAGTCTGCAACTTGGCCGGGATTGGTACGGTCTTCCGGTTCGATCCTTATGCGGATTTTCCGAATCAAAATTGAGCGACGGCCAGGCCTCTCTCGAATCCGCCATATCCCTGGCCTCATCCTTATTAGCCGGGGCCAATATTGTCGTGGAATCCTTGGGGGCCCTGGATTCCATCATGACGACCTCTTATGAGCAGTGGATCATCAATGAGGAGATCATCTCCAGGATCGATCGCATCAGGGCCGGCATGGATACTTCCGCCGGGGCCGTGGAAGAGGCCATGAACGCCATAAGCGAAGTGGGCCCGGGAGGCAATTTCCTCCTCCATGCCACGACCCAAAAGCACTACAAGGATTCATGGACCCCCGACGTATCTTTTTGGGGGAATTACACTCAATGGGAAAAACGGGGGCGACAGGACATCGCCGCGCGAGCTTCCGTCAAGTGCCGGGAAATCATCCGGAATGCCTCGGAGATTTTCATTTCTCCGGAGTTGGATCGGGCGCTGTTACGATATATGGAAAAGTCCGCCGGCGACTGATCCGGGTCGGCGCCCCGGCCGCTTCTTGGCGCATTTTTTGATTATTAAAAAGTGAGATCACAGCTTTTTGCATTTGTATTACAAAGAAAGGTAGGCAGATATGTCTGATGTCCAGATAAAAAAGGTGACGGTTATCGGCGCCGGCAATATGGGCCGCGCCATAGCGCAAGAGTTTGGCCAAAAGGGTTTTTTAGCGACACTCGTCGGACGTTCCCGGGAAAAAACCGACCAGGCGCTGGAACAGTTCAAATCAAGCTTAGGGAGACTGGTTGAACTCGAATTGATTCATAAGGATTCCGTGGAACCGACCTTGGGGCGGATCAACACTTCGATCGAGATCGGTGAATCCGTGGAGCGCGCCGATTTGATCATCGAGTCCATCATCGAGGACCTGGACATCAAGAAGGATCTGTTTCGAACGGTTGAAAAGGCGTGTTCGCCCCAGGCCATCATCGCCACGAATACATCAAGCATCGTTCCCAGTCTTTTGGCCGATGCTTTTCATGAGCAGAGCCGGTTTCTCGTGACCGACTATTTCAATCTTCCATATCTCATGCCCTTGGTCGAGCACGTGCACGGTCCGAAAACGACTGCGGAAAACATGGATCGAATGGAGAAATTATACATCGCCGTGG
>JADFXS010000472.1:0-1723 GCA_015233515.1 Deltaproteobacteria bacterium
GAAGGCCGGTTCGGGGCCGGCGTCCTTAAGCAACAAGGCGGCGATCAGCTCTGGTTGGACCAGGCCGTATTGCAGGCTAAAGGGAAAACGAACGACGACGTGGCTCGCTGGATGGAAGCCGCTTTCCCCTGGCTGGTCCGGGCCTATACTAAGAACGAGGTGATTACGTCCGGCAAGTGTCAATGATCTTAGCGGTGTTCCTTTAACCATGATGTAATCCGCAGATGGCACCGATTTGCGCAGATTAGAAAGCAACCAAGGGCTTGGATTGAAAATTAGCTCGGTAAATGCATGACCTGCGTTCATCTATGAAATCTGCGGATTAATTTCCGCCTTCCAATTAATGAAATTGGCCGTTCAAAGAATTGCTCAAGACATAAGCGATAACATAACGAGTTTGTAGATAAGCGGAGGAACAAATGAATTCCATCAAAAAATACACGGGCTTCGTCGGGATCATGGTCGGTTTGGCATTATTTTTTGGATTTGGCGGCGCGGCTTCAGCAGCCGGGTTGGACGCCTTCGTCGGTCTGGAAGGGACTATCGGGATCGCCGGCGGCACGGCCCATATCCCGGTCATGAACGAGGCGGCGAAACACATCATGACGGCCAATCCTAAAATTCGCATCACCGTGGAAGGCGGCGGCTCCGGCATCGGGGTCCAGAAGGTGGGCGCCGGACTGGTGGACATCGGGAATACCGGCCGCGCTTTATCCCCGGAAGAAATCGCCAAATACGGGCTGATCTCTTATCCCTTCGCCTTAGACGGGGTGGCGGTGGTGGTTCATCCCGGTAACCCGGTCAAGGGCCTGTCGACCCAGCAGGTCCGGGACATCTTTAGCGGCCGGATCGGCAACTGGAAACAGGTGGGCGGACCAGACGCGGCCATCCATCTTTTCACCAGAGATGAGGCCAGCGGCACCCGCGAGGTCTTTTGGGAAAAGCTCCTCAAGAAAGGCCCTATCGCGGTCGCGGCCAATGTTGTGGCCTCCAACGGGGCTATGAAGGTGGCCATCGCCCAGGATAAGGATGCCATTGGATATGCCGGCATCGGTCATGTGGACGCCACGGTCAAAGCCGTGGTCCTCGACGGAACGGCCGCGACACAAGAAAACGCCCTGGCCGGGAAATATCCGGTGGTGCGCAAGCTGTACATGAACACCAAAGGGGCCCCCTCCAAACTGGTCCAGGCCTTCATCAACTACATCCTCAGCCCGACCGGAGCGGAAATATCCAAAAAGCACGGCTATCTGCCTTTGCCGAAGTGATTTTTGGCCCTGGCCCCGCGTCCCCGGCGCGGAGCTTGGGCGGAGCCGTCCATATCTTTAGATGCGATTGAGTAGCCTGACGCATTTATGGCTGGGTCTCCCCGAATATGGTCTATTCTTGAAGGTAATCCCAACTAAATTTGGTATCAATATTTTCATTCGGAACGGAACAATAATGATTTCTTTTAGCTTTGGAATATGTTATTCCTGAACACAGCGTGAGCAAGACAAGATAACTTCCTTAGCAATTGAGGAGATAGCATTATGGCGCTCAATGAAGTGTTCCCAAACCCTACCGTGAAGCAGGTGATATTCCAAATACGGTTTCCAAACCTCTTTTACATTGAGAGCAAGATCGGCGAATTCCAAATGAAAATTATGAGGGAGTTTCCTGAGGCCGCTATGCTGCTCCGCCACTAGGTGCTTTTTTCATACATGCGATCAAATGTAAACCT
>JADFXS010000472.1:1745-2885 GCA_015233515.1 Deltaproteobacteria bacterium
TGCTGCACATGCAAAAGACCACGGCGGAAAAAAGATTTGGCAATTCAGTTCCCCAAAGAAAATCCAGGTTAATGTTTTGACCGACTCCCTCGACATTAACTCACAATTTCATAAAACATATAATAATGCTGGTTCTCCGGACAAATTTCGAGATACGATAGAATTTATATTGGATAATTTCCTTAAAGTTACCGGTATTCCTATTATCAATCGCGTCGGGTTACGCTATGTCGACGAATGCCCGATGTTTGAACGTACAAATGAGTCATTTAAATCATTATACAATACAACCTTTCCGATCACCCGCTTTGCCATTCAAGACGCTGATGAGATGTTTTTCAACACCCTCATTAAACGGGGTGATTACCGACTACGATACGTGGAAGCCCTCCAGCCGAAGGAGAAAGGCGGTAAACTCACTCTTGACTTTGATGCATACATGACAAATGTCAATGCCGATGATCTCCTAACCGTCACAGATGATCTGCACGATCTCATCTTGGCGGAGTATGAGAAAACAATCAAGAACCCCATTATCGAGTATATGCGAAAAACAGGAGAGGCATAAAAATGGATGTTGAGAATAAGGATTATTCCTTAAACAGCCTCGTCAATTCCGATGTAACCGGCAGGCACGACGCTATTGAGGATTTCCAGCTCATTATCTATCCATTTGGAAAGTATGAAATATTAGTCCGCGTCACGATGGATGGGCGCTTTTTGGGGATCAATGAGGTCCGGCTGAACAAGTCCTTTATTGATTACAAAAAACTTTCGACCTCAGGCGACTATCACGACGTTGATGAATTCTATAAGGAATAGTCCGTGAGTATGTTCTATTCTGATGCAGATACAATGGATAGGAGACTTAGATTTGGTGATATAATTAAAGGGTTTGTCACCGCTACGCCGGTTATCAATAACCCTCCCCTTGCTTCACCTAACATTGAATTTCAAATTCAAGTCTCACAATCACAATTCTATGTCGTATTATCTCCATGCTGCTCGATTAACGAAAAAGTTGTTATCCTTTGCCCCTTAATTCAGTTGCGTCCTACATTTCTGACCAATCCCTATCTTGCTGAAGATTTTACCAGAATAAATAAGCCGATGTTTCCTGAACAGGCTGTCTCCCCAAAA
>JADFXS010000473.1 GCA_015233515.1 Deltaproteobacteria bacterium
GCCCGGTCCAACCGGGAATCCTCACAGAGCGCCCTATGCGCGGCCATTACCGGAAAAGTGGCCGAGTACGGATTATTGTTGGATGAAAACCGCCAAGGCCAAATTCTAGTGGATGTTCTCGCCAAGATCGAAACGGATTTTGATTATCAATTACTGGGATGGTGCTATCCGCTGAAATACAAGGGGCTGGAAATCCCGGTCTTCACCGGCATCCATAAAAGGCCGACCCCGGAAGGTTTTATGAATTTCGGCGCCCAGCTGAATACTTCCGGCGCGGTATCCATGTTTCACATCGCCGGTATTACTCCCGAAGCCCCGACCCTAAACGCGGCCTTCGGCGGGAAACCATATCAACATCGGGTTGAAATCACCGAACGGGATTTGGATCAGGTTCGGGGGGATATTTGCGGCGAACCCGGAAAAATCGACTTTGCCATGTTTGGCTGCCCTCATCTGACCATCCGCCAAGTTGAAGATATCGCGAAGATTCTGGACGGGAAGCGTCTCAAGGTGGATTTCTGGGTGCTGACCAGTTCACTAACCAAGGAACTCGCCGGCCGCATGGGCTATCTGCAGATCATCCAACGGGCCGGCGGCCACATTATCGCGGACACGTGTATCGATGTTCCACCCTGCTGGCGGCCCTATTACGGTCGAACGGGCGTGACGGATTCACCTAAATGCGCCTATTACAATGAAATCCGAAAAATTAAATTCATCATCCGGCCATTGGAAGAGTGCGTGGAGGCGGCGATCCGTGGGGAGGTAGTGCGATGACATCGGAAGGACTTCAAAACATCAAGTGCCGTAAAATAGCCGAAGGAAAAGCTGAAGGGGAAATTATCATCTCGGCGGACGCCATCTGCTTTTATCTGGTTGAGCCGGAAACCGGGATAGTGATAGAGAAAAATCACGCTTTGGAGGGCCAGAGCGTCGCCGGTAAAATCCTGGTGATGCCTTGAGCACCCACACGGAAGAAGACCTGGGGCGGGTCTGTCTCGCCGCGGCCGAGGAAGTCACCGGCAGCAAATTCGGTTTCCTCGGAGAAATCACCAAGGACGGACAACTTGACGGCCTCGCCGTCAGCGATCCCGGCTGGGAAGCATGCGAGATGACAGCCCTGGCCGGCCGGCATCAAGTTCCAAAAAAATTAAAAATCAAAGGTATTTTAGGGTGAGTGCTCCAGGAAGGGAAAGGATTTTTCACCAACGATCCGGCCTCACATCCGGATCACATTGGGCTTCCTCCGGGCCACCCGCCGCTCGAATCATTTCTCGGCGTCCCTCTGATCTATGATGACCGAACCGTCGGCATGATCGGCTTGGGCAACCGGAAGGACGGATATACTCAAGAGGAATTGGAAGCGCTGCTGGCCATGACTCCGGCGATAGTGGAGGCCTTCTCCCGCAAGAGGTCCGAAAAAGCATTGGCCTTGAGCCGGGCCGAATTCCACGCGATTTTCAAATCCATTTCAGACGCCGTTATTTTTACCAACACCGAACGTGAGATTGTCATGGTCAATCCGGCGTTTACCGCCAGGTTTGGCTATGAAGCCGACGCCATAAAAGGACAAACCACGGAATTCCTATACGCTGACCGCGGCGATTACGAAGAGCAAGGTCGAAAACCTTACCACGCAGGGGGAAGGTTGGCTGGATCGACCTTTGAGACAACTTTCCGGCGTAAGGATGGTTCAACGTTCGCCGCCGAATCGCTCAGCACACAGGTTAAAGATTCTCAAGGCCGGACGATCGGATTATTGGGGGTCCATCGAGACATCACCAAGCGCAAACGGGCGGTAGAATCCCTCAGGGAAAGCGAGGAGCGGCTGCGCCTTTTCATTGAGCATGCCCCGGCGTCCTTGGCCATGTTTGATCCCGAGATGCGCTACCTGAGTGTCAGCCGTAGGTGGTTGAACGACTTCAATCTTGGAGAACGCAACCTGATCGGACTCTCGCACTATGAAGTCTTTCCCGAGATTCCCGAATACTGGAAAGCGGTGCATCGGCGGGGGCTTTTGGGTGAGGTAGTAACGGCCGAAAGCGATCGCTTCGAACGGAGCGACGGCTCCGTGCAGTACCTTCACTGGGAAGTCCGACCCTGGCGCGACCATGCCGGGGAGGTCGCGGGCATCGTGATCTTTAGTGAAGACATCACCGCGCGCGAGCAGACCCATAAGGCGCTTCAGGCAAGTGAAGAACGTTTTCGATTGGCCATGGAAGCCACCAGCGACGGTCTTTGGGATTGGAATTTGGATACCGGGAATATCTATTGCAGCCCGGGCTATTTCCGTATGCTGGGTTACGATCCTGGAGAATTTCCGGCCAAGCCCGATGCCTGGCTGGAGCTGATTCATCCGGATGACCGCGCTCGAGTCCTGGCGGCCAACGAAACTTGTCTTCGTAACGATTCGCCTTCCGTCCACGTTGAGTTCCGCATGCGTTCACGTGATGGAACCTGGCGCTGGATTCTGGGACGAGGCAAAACCGTTCGGCGGGATGTAAGCGGGCGCGCGCTTCAAATGATCGGAACTCATGTGGATATCACCGATCGTAAGGAGGCGGAAGACGCGCGCGCCCGGGTCGAAGCTCAGCTCAGACAAGCTCAAAAGATGAAAGCCCTGGGCACGCTGGCCGGAGGGATCGCCCATGATTTCAACAACATCCTCGGCATTATCATTGGTTACTCTGAAATGGCCAGGCTAAATGCCGATAATCCGTTTTTAGTCCGGAAGGACCTTGCCGAGGTGTTCAAGGGCGCAAACCGCGCTAAAAGCTTGGTGCAACAAATCCTGGCTTTCAGTCGCCAGAGTGAGCAGGAAAAAAGACCGGTACAGGTTGGCTTGATCGTTAAAGAGGTTTTGAAAATGCTTCGAGCCTCTA
>JADFXS010000474.1:0-407 GCA_015233515.1 Deltaproteobacteria bacterium
CAGAAACGAATTCCCCGTTTGTACCCAGGGGCTTTTCCTTGGCGGCCACGTCCGTGTCGGTATGGAAGACAACCTCTTTTTGAATAAGGGCGTCTTGGCGAAGAACAACGGCGAACTCGTGGAAAAAATGGTCAGGATCATGAATGAATTCGACTTTGAACCGGCAAGTCCCGACGAGGCCAGGGAAATCCTGGGCTTAAAAAGATAGACGGCCGACCGCTGCACAATTGATGGCAAAGAGGGCCCTTGTCAGGAATGACAGGGCCCTCTCTTTTCGGCAGTATCAGTATAAGGTGTTCTGCTTATTTTCATTGTCTCTGGATGGCGTGTACGTTATGATTTATCGGATTGTAAAATATTTTCATGTTTATTATGTCCAAATATGAAGGAGTTTGAAAATGGAAGGG
>JADFXS010000474.1:428-2872 GCA_015233515.1 Deltaproteobacteria bacterium
GGGAAGACAGTCGGGGAAAGCAGCGTTATCATGGCCCAACAGATGAATCCTCTCGATGCCAATCCGGCGGGTAACGTTCATGGGGGGGTGATTATGAAGCTCATCGATACGGCGGGGGGTGCTGTTGCGATCCGGCATGCAAGATCGAATGCCGTAACGGCCTCAATCGATCGGCTGGATTTCCACTATCCCGTATATATCGGAGATTTTCTGACGTTGAAGGCCAGTCTGAATTATGTGGGAAAAACGTCCATGGAGGTCGGTATTCGCGTGGAGTCCGAAAACCTCATCACCGGCAGGAAGTGTCATACCGCGTCGGCCTATATGACCTTTGTTGCACTGGACAAGGACGGCCGTCCTATGAAATTGCCGCCGTTAATCCTGGAAACGGACGAGGAGCGCCGGCGCCACGAAGAGGCGCAAGCCAGGAGGGAGATGAGGCTTGCCGAAAAGACCAAGGAAAAGGGGAATCACGTTAAACGAGAGGCGGTTCGCGAGTCGAGCGCCTGAGATTTATTAAGCTTTAGACCATGGTGCCGGCCATAATCGGATTGCCGAATGCGATGAGGCTTGATTAAGAAAAATGCCTTTCAGAATACGCATCATGCCGTGCCGTGAGGTTTAATGTTGGTGAGAGCCTCTTTCAGCTTCTGTTCGTCGAAGGCCTGTTCATTAAGCCTGTTGCGAAAGGCCTCGATCATATAAGTGATTTTCGATATGATCAGACCGCGAATCAGGAAACTGAGGGCAAATTCCTGCGGTTTGTCCATGCCTTTGATGGACAGGGAAGTGAATATTTCTTTAATGATGGGCTCAACATGGTCGTTGATCGCCTTCTGGACCGGCGTCAACTCTCCGTCTTTTCTGGCGCCCCAAATGGCAGGGACAATATAGGCGATCGATTCTGCGAGAAGCTCCAGGCGATAGGTTGAAAAAATATCCCAGGCCGTCTTATCGATGAGGGAACTCATCCGGTTAGCCAGGGACAGGACATCTCCCGACTCCTTTTGGTCTCGTTTTTTCATAAACAATTTTTTCACGAAGTTCATAAAATTGCCCGATTGACTGGCGCGGTGTGGTTCATTCGAATTCCGGACCCGCTGTCTGATTGTTTAATCGAAATCCCGTAACCGCAAGCCAGAATACAGGCCGGGGTGGTAATGGTTTCCGTCTGTCTGCCGCGATACGCTACGTCCGAAAACTATAGGGGAAATGATCGGTCAAGTCAACTGCTCATAAGAAGCACGACCATCGGTTGGATGCCTGAAATCGGGGGCTACGCTTTGTGGCTATCCCGCCGCCCGCCGTCGTCTTGACGATCGCTATGTTGTTAGCCCCCGGACCAGCAGACATCAGCCCCGGGCGGGTTCGATAAATCATCGATCCGATTATTACGTAGATCAGCCCTTATGGGTCTCCTGGGCATCCTCGGGAGATGATGAGGCCGTCTTTCCGAAGTCCAGCATGGCTTTCAGGTGATCGGAGACCTGACCGGCCAGTTGATCAAGCAGAGCCGTGTCCATACCCGGTTGGTAACGGAGTCGCGAAGCATCACCACAATTGAAACATCCTATTAGTTGATCGTTGATTCTTATGGGGGCTATGGCTAAAGACCGGATAAAATATTTCACATTGATTGGCAGCAGGCGATAATAAGGACGCAAATCCTCATTGACCAGAAGAGACGTGCTGCTGTTCCCCAAGAGTTCCAGAAATGACGGTGTGCCGAGGATCTTCAGCCTGTCTTTAAGCGCCGAGGACTTCTCAAGAAGAGCGTTGAGGCCGGCCAACTCTTCCCTGTCGGCTAATGTGAGCCAGATGTAGGGGATAGCGAATTCTTCGGCCATTTGCGAGAGGAGGCCTTCAAAGAGTGCAGTGGGATTGTCGTATTGAGGAATCCTCTGACCAATTTTGTGGTATTTCTGTTCTATCTCTTTATTGAGTTTGATGGTCTTGATCTCATCATGCATGGAGCATCCCTTTCCTGTCATTTTATCTGGTCATCTGATTTCGAATTCCGCTGTTAGGATAGTGTGATCGGAAGGTTTTGGTCCAAGCCGGGCATTCATGTCAATGACGCAGCCCTGCGATTTTTCTGCCAGGATATGTGTTGCCAGTATATGGTCAACACGCCAGCCAAGGCCCCTTTCCGCCGATTTCGGCATACGGTAGTCAAAAAAAGTATATTGTCCCGCTTCGCCGGAATGATGTTTTCTGAAAATATCGGTCATTCCCCAGGAGGCAACGGCCTTGAATGCATCCGACACTTCCGGATTAAAACAGACATGACCCAGGAGGCGTTTGGGATTGTGAACGTCGATCGCTTCCGGGGCAACGTTCAAATCGCCGCACCACAACAGGGGTAATGCGGCGGAGTAATTCTTCTCCAACAAATGGCGCAAGCGTTGAAACCATTCCAATTTATAGCTGAAGAAAGAACTTGG
>JADFXS010000475.1:0-414 GCA_015233515.1 Deltaproteobacteria bacterium
ACATACAATCAAGCCTGGAGAAACGCATGCCCAATAGTTATCACGTCCTCATCGCCGGCGCCGGGCCGGCCGGCGCCATGCTGGCCTGGAAATTAGCCAGGCAGGGCCTCAAGGTCTTGATCATCGACCGGGCCAGGCTGCCGCGATATAAAACTTGCGGCGGTGGACTCACCGCCCGGGCTAAGGGCTTGATTCCCTTTGATATCAGCCCGGTAATGGAAGTCGAGGCGCGGACCGCCGTCGTCGCGGTCGATTATCGCCCTGTCTTTCAGGCCCAAACCGATCAGCCTCTGGTTTACACGGTCATGAGGGACCGGTTCGACTATTTTTTAGTTCAACAGGCGGTAAAGGCCGGGGCCGAATTGATCGATCAGACCGCTTTCCGGTCGGTTGACGGCCCTCCCGGCAATCTGA
>JADFXS010000475.1:424-2872 GCA_015233515.1 Deltaproteobacteria bacterium
GGTCAACACTTCCCGAGGGCCGATTAAAGCCGGCATCCTGGTCGGGGCTGACGGCGTCAATAGCTTAGTGGCCCGCAGGTTGGGTTTGTCCTCCAAGCGCCGGGTTCTCCAGGCCCTGGAAGCGGAAGTTTATTATCACGATTTTGACCGATTGACCGATTTCCATGACCGGATTTATTTTGATTTTGGAGTTGTTCCTTACGGGTACGCCTGGGTCTTTCCCAAAAAAGATCATCTGTCCGTCGGCTTGACCACCCATAATTTGTCCATAAAAGACCTCAGACCATATTGGGCCGAATATCTGGAGCGACGCAGCCTGGCCACTGGATACCAAGTCCGGAGTATGCATGCGGCCTTGATTCCGGTTGGACCGGAACCCCAGGCCGGTCTGTCGAATAAATGCGGGTTGCTGATTGGGGACGCGGCCGGCCTGACCGATCCGATCACCGCCGAAGGCCTGTACTACGCCTTTAAATCAACCATGTTGGCGTCGGAAATCATCTTCGGGGCCCTGGAAGACGGCTGGGGAATGTTGCCGCTTTACACCAAAATGATGGCCATGGAATTTTACCGGGATTTGACCGCTGCCGATAAAATCGGTCGGCTTCTATATCAATGGCCCAGGCTGGGCCATTGGCTGATGCGGGTCAACGGTCAGAAATTGGGGCAATACATGATCAAGGTCATGGCTGGAGAAGTCAACTATGCGGATATCCTAAAAAAGGCCCGCCATCCTTATAACTGGTTAAAGGCCGTGGGCTTGGCCAGGTGAACGCCGGCCGGAATGAGAAATATCTAAAACAAGAAAGCCGCTCTTGAAATAACGGAGATTTCTCGCTTCGCTTCGAAATGACAGTATGCGGACGTTTCTTGGGGCCATAACCGCGTGGTCCATGGGGGCAGGTGCTTGAGATGACAGAGCATTACAAGACCTGGGGGCGTCCCGCGGTGTAGATGACTCATCCGGAAAAATAGAAAGATAATCAAATCCGGGTATCAAACTGCTATAATAAATAAAATTGAATACAGCGGAGGCGGAATCATGGCCGTACAACCCGAGGGCATGAAATATTTCACAGCGGAAGTAGTCTCGGTCAAGGGAGAATGCCACGCCGGTCACAAACCCGGCGATATTTTAAAGCTCGGTTGTTGGGATCCGGGCGGGCTATGCGGATTCTTTTATCATAATATCTTTCCCGACTTGAGCGTTCTCCAGTTCGGGGGCCGGTATCCCTGGGCCGCGGCCGGTGAACTGACTTTGGAATGCCCGGATCGACGTAACCTGGTGACTATCAAAGTCAAGCAGGTGGAGAGAACCATCGGATTTTAGTACCCATTTCGCGATCAGACAGTGGATTTGAGCTGACCCGGCGGAACACCGATCACGCTGAGCCGATCCGTCGCAGCCTTTGACAACCCGGAGATAGAGTCATGGGATTTATGGACCGTTGGCAGAGGATTTCCGAAGCCCCCACCAATCCGAAAACAACATCCGCGCCTCGGAAATTCGACGTGGCCGATTTTTACCGGGGTCCGGCGGCGGAAGCGGCCCCGACCGCGGCCGGCACCGGACTGGCCGACGAAAAACTGCGGCAAGCCTATTTTTGGATCGTCAACCACGCCATTATCAGTCCCTATTATGACATCGAGTATAACAGCTCCCCCCCGCAACTTTTCACTTTAGGCGATCAGAAGGTTCAGATCACCCTGCCTTCGGATCAAAGTTACTCGTCTTATGTGCTGCTGCCGCTCCTCAATTTGGCCGTCCGGCGGCGGTGTCTGCTGGTGGGCGGCCCGGGCCGGGGCAAAACCGCCATCGCCGTCCTGATGGGCGTCCTGGCCGGGTACAGCCTGAAGGACTTGAAACGGGCCATCCAACATGGCCAACCCCAGATGACCATTGCCGACCTTTTGGGCAACCCTTTGCCTTCCAGCCTGGTCAACGCCCAGAGCATGGATGACGTCAAGATTTCCTGGCGGCAATGGCTGAGCATGCGCATCAAGATCATCGATGAATACAACCGCATACCGACCAGGACCCAGTCCGCCTTGCTCACGGTCATGGCTGATAATTACGCGGAAATATACGACCAGATTTACGAATGTCCGCCGGCCGCCTGGTATCTGACCGCCAACGACGACCTGGGCGGCGGCACGTACCAGGTGATCGAGGCCTTGCGGGACCGGATTGACGTGGTGGTCAAGGCCCTGCATTTCAACACCCGTTTTTTCAACGAATTGTTACTCCGTATCGAAGAAGGCATTAAACCGGAAGAGATCGTTCCCGCGCAGATCGTCTTTACCCCGGACGAACTCAATACCATGGAAAAGGAAGTTATGGCGGTGCGGTTGCCGCCGGAACTCAGGCGGCGGATGGAATTCTTTGCCAGCCATTTCGAATTTTTCGAACCCGCGGCCCGGCAAGGGGAATACATGACCAAGGATACC
>JADFXS010000476.1:0-2281 GCA_015233515.1 Deltaproteobacteria bacterium
CGGCCGCGCCGGTTTTGTCGTTGATGTCGACGATCACCGGCCGGTTGAGGATGAGTTTGGTATCGAAGATGTTATAGATTTCCTCGTTTTTGATAATTCCATCCACATGGATGCCGGCGCTGGTCACGTTGAAATCCCTGCCGACAAACGGGTAATTGGGTGGAATGTGATAGCCGATTTCGTTTTCAAAGTACTCGGCCATTTCCGTGATGGCCAGGGTGTTAAGACCGTGGCCATCCCCGCGCATGGAGATGTATTCAATTACCAGGGCTTCGATAGGCGTGTTGCCGGTGCGTTCGCCAAAGCCGAGCAAGGTGCCGTTTACGGCGGTTAATCCATACAACCATGCCGAAGCGGCGTTGATCAACCCCTTGTGGAAGTCGTTATGGCCGTGCCATTCCAGGTCTTCTCCGGAGATACCGGCGTCATCGATCATGGCGCGAACAAGTTTGGGCACCGACCGGGGCAAAGCGGCGCCGGGATAGGTCACTCCCAGACCCATGGTATCGCAGAGCCTGATTTTGATCCGCACGCCGTACTGCTCGGATAATTCTTTCAAATCCTGGGCATACGGAACGACAAAACCATAGATATCGGCCCGGGTAATATCTTCGAAATGACAACGGGTCACAATACCTAGTTCCATGGCGTCCCGGACGATGGCCAGGTAACGATCGCGAGCCTGGTTTCGAGTCAGGCCGAGTTTTAAATAAATATGGTAGTCGGAGACCGAAGTCAGCACGCCGGTCTCGGCCAGGCCCATTTCCTTGACCAACATGAGGTCATGGGGATCGGCCCGTATCCAGCCGGTGACTTCCGGGAAGTCTTGTTCCAGTTCCATGCATTGTTCCACGGCTTCCCGATCCCGTTTACTGTATAGGAAAATTTGTGCTCAACAACAAAAAAGTCGCCATGATGTCGCCCAAAAGCATCATTATGCACCCGTTGCCTCGCATAGATGAAATTCTGCCCGAAGTTGACGACGATCCTCGGGCTAAATATTTTGAACAGGCGCAAAACGGCCTGTACATCCGCATGGCGCTGCTTTATCTTCTATTCCATCATGATGGTGACGAAAAAATATAAAAACAGCTTGAACATGCAGGCGAGCGCCAGCCCCGTGGCTTGCCTCGGGGTTGGCGGGCAAACAAGCCTGGCCGTGTTTGTTTCTTACCTGCCGAAGATTCCTCGCAGTTCGCTGCGAGGAGATTAAATACCGTCCTGTTTAGATAGATATATCGGAACTATCCGGTTCGGGGCATACTTTATCATAAAGGTCCGGATATAGCTCCTTAACACAATCAGGGCAAATTCCATGACTGAAACTGGCCTCGGAATGATCCTGAATGTATTTTTCAATCTGTTCCCAGGAACCCTTGTCAGTCCGTATTTTCTTGCAGTTTGAACAAATAGAGATAAATCCTCGTAACGTTTTGACTTCATTCAAAGCTTTCTCGAGCTCGGCTATAATCCGTTCCCGCTCTTTTTCCGCTGTTTTCCTGGCGGTAATGTCGCGAGTCGCCCCCTGGAAGCCCATGAATTGATCGTCCTGATCGTATAGTGGTTTATAAATGATCTCTGTCCAAATTAATTGACCGTTTTTAGTAATTCTTTCGATTTCGAGGCATTGACTTTCCCTGGTTAGTCCCCGGTAAATCAAATCCTTGTTCAGGAGAAAACTATTCTTGACCACGGCGGCCGATTCGGGGGTCATGAAATCGAAAATAGATTTCCCGATAGCCTCTTCCGGCTCGTACCCTCTCTGTAATTTGATGGCCGGGCTGACGAAAATGAATTTAAAATCCGACGAGATCTGCCAGATGACGTCAGTGATGTTCTCCGTCATAAATCGATATTTTTCCTCGGATTCACGTAAAGCTTGCAGGGCTATTTTTTGGTCGGTGATATCCCGTGAAAAACCCAGAATACCGATCGGCGTCTCAGTGGCGTCACGTATGAAAGTCATTTTAATCTCTACCGAAATTTTTCGGCCGTCCTTGCGTATTTGATCAACCTCGACTATCCGGGAATGTAAAAGGTCTTTATCCGGTCTTGCTTCCAAAAGCATTTCCTGAACATAAGCATCCGCGAGAAGGTGGTGTGAATCCGAAACAAAAATGTCTTTTAGCGGCATTTTTAAAAATTCTTCAACGGTATAGCCCAGCATCTGTTCTATGGCTCGACTTATAAAAGTAAATTGAAGATTCATGTCCATCATCCCGATGATATCTTTTGAATTATTGGCCATCCTATGAAATCGTCAGTCGGTGAGCCCGTTTAT
>JADFXS010000476.1:2355-2871 GCA_015233515.1 Deltaproteobacteria bacterium
CATTAGAGGGGACGAGCTTAACTCTAAAATAATAGGAGCGCCGTCTTTGGTAAAAAAGGCATATTCCGAGGCTTCTATTTTTTTTCCTTGGAAGATAAGATTGATCTCTTTAAGTGCTTTTTCCTTTGATTCCGGAGTCAGAGATTTGATTTCCGGGATGGAGACGCCGATGAGCTCTTCCAAGGAATAACCGAGTATCCGGGAAGCTGAACTTGATACATCAACCAAACGTAATTCACGATCGACTGTAAAAATAATATCCATGGTATTATCTAAATATAGTCGAAACCTCTCCTTGCTTGAACGAAGCCCGTCGGAACCAGCGCTTGCCGGTACGTTCACCAGCAACAAGTCCGGATTATCCGCCAGCCCCTCTTCGGTTGTTCCTGATCCGGAACCAACTCGGCGGTGGATAGCATAGCCCAGGGATTCCAAAATATTTTGAAGATGTTCCGCATCATCGGCGGGATCTTCCAAAATCATTATCTTGGAGACAGCCATGAATTCTCCTTATTG
>JADFXS010000477.1 GCA_015233515.1 Deltaproteobacteria bacterium
CATACCCGTCAAAACCTCTCGAAGATGGAAACGAGTATTCTAGAAAACGGATTTCGACTATTATTGTAGATGACTATTATCCCTTTACTTTTTTTAACCAACAAGGCGCCCCCGACGGTTTTAGTGTCGACCTCGTCAAAGCAGTGACCAAGGTCATGGGGTTGGACATCGAGATATTACCTGGAACATGGGAACAAGCTAAAAAAGCCTTGGAAACAGGCCAAATCGATCTGTTGCCGATGATGGCGTATTCCAAGGATCGGGCTAAATTATTCGATTTTTCCGAGCCTCACACGATTTCACATGACGCTGTTTTTGTCGTCAAGGGGTCTGCCCGCATCAAATCAACCACCGACTTGCAAGGCAAGACGGTAATCGTGATGAAAAATGATGCCGCCCACGATTATATAATCAGTAAAAAGATTACTACCCCGGATAAACTTGTGCTGACCGAGAGCCTCCCAGAGGCCCTGCGACTCTTGGCCATCGGAAAAGGCGATGTCGCCATCATGCCGCAATTAGTCGGTCTGCTTCATTTAAAAAATCTGGGACTTGGCAACCTGGAGCAATCATCGATAATAATCGAGGATTATCACCGGCCATTTAGTATCGCGGTCAAGAAAGGCAACCTGGTCCTTTTGGACCATTTGTCGGAAGGCTTAGTGATTATTAAATCTACCGGCGAGTACGATCAGATATATAAGAAATGGTTTGGCCCGGTGGACCCATCGTCCCTGACCTTCAGATCGGTTCTGCCTTATATACTGGGCGCCGTGGCGGTCTTATTATTGGTATTTATCTCCATGGCGGCCTGGTCTCTGTCCATGAAACGCCGGGTGGCGCTTAGAACCAAGGAACTTGAAGTCGAAATCGTCGAGAGAAAAAAAGCGGAAAGAGAAATCATGGACAGAGAGGAGAAATACCGGCTCCTTTTTGAAAGCAGCAATGACTCGGTTTTTGTTCATATTTTTTTAGACGACCATTTACCTGGACGTTTTGTCGAGATCAACTCCGTGGCCTGCGATTTGCTCGGGTATTCACGAGAAGAACTCCTTGCCATGACTCCTCTTGATATCGGCCGGCCGGAAGATATTGAAACCGCTCGTCGAATAGGTGAAGATTTGTTTGTTTTGCGGCGAGCTGTTTTTGAATCGATTTATGTCGCTCGTGATTCCAGGCAAATTATTGTGGAGATCAGTGCCAAATTATTCGAGATTGATGAACAGACCATGGTTTTGTCCATCACGAGGGATATCACCGAACGCAAGCAGGCGGAAAAGGAATTGATCCGTCATCGCCGGCACCTCCAGGAACTAGTGGCCGAGCGCACGGCCGGCTTGAACGAAACCATGGAAAAGCTGAAACATGAGATCGAAGAGCGGAAACAGATGGAACAACGTGAGTATTTCCGCCGGCGAGTCCTCGAACTGGTGGCCACGGGGATGTCTCTCACCGAAACCTTTGATTACATAACCAAATCCATAGAACGCCTTTCCCCCGGCGCCATCTGTTCGATCTTACTTCTTGACGAGGCCGGAAAACATCTGCTCCTGGGCAACGCCTCAAGCCTGCCCGACTTCTATAACCAGGCGATTCACGGCCTGGAAATTGGAGACGGCGTCGGCAGCTGCGGTACGGCTGCTCACACGAAGCAAAGAGTTATTGTTGAAAATGTGCATACTCACCCATACTGGTCAGCCTTCAAAGATTTGGCCCGGCAGGCAAAACTCGGATCGTCCTGGTCCGAACCGATCATTTCAGCGACGGGTCAAGTTCTAGGGACCTTTGCCATTTATCATCATGAACCATCCTCGCCGAGCAAGATAGACATTGAGCTCATCAATTTCGCGGCCGAAATCACCGGCCTGGCGATTGAACGTAAACTGACGGAAGATAACCTGATCAAGGCCAAATCCGAAGCCGAGGAGGCCAGCAAAGCCAAAAGTGAGTTCCTGGCCAACATGAGCCATGAAATCAGAACACCGATGAATGCTATCATCGGAATGACGGCTTTGGTTTTTGACACTCCACTTGATGACGAGCAGAAAGAATATATTGAAATAGTTAAATCATCCGCCGAGCATTTGCTGACCATCTTGAACGATATTTTAGACTTATCCAAGATAGAATCCGGTAAATTCGAGATGGAGTCCAAGGAATTCCGCCTGCGGTCGTGCCTGAATAGTATAGAAAAAACGTTGGCGATCAAAGCCGCGGAAAACCACAACACCCTTTTGACCAAAGTCAGGGCCGAAGTCCCGGACAATTTGATCGGCGACGAGAATCGCTTCCGACAAATACTATTAAACCTGATAGGCAACGCCATCAAGTTCACCCAAGATGGAGAGATTTTAGTCCAAGTCGGTTTACTGGACCAAACCGTTGAGAGCACCACCATAGAATGCACGGTGACTGATACCGGTATTGGAATTCCGCAGGATAAACAAGGCGTTATTTTCGACCCTTTCCGTCAGGCCGACTCTTCCACGACCCGAAAGTTTGGCGGAACAGGCCTGGGTTTGGCTATCGTCAAAAAACTGGTGACGATTATGGGAGGAAACATCTGGGTCCAGAGCGAACCCAACCATGGCTCCACCTTCGGTTTTACGCTTCGTTTCAACTCCGCTGTAACCGTCGGCTCGACGGACAAAGTCAGATCGGAATTAGAGCGTCCCCCAATTCCCAAAGCTTCAAAGGAAATTTTCCCGACAAAAATCCTCAAAATTCTTCTCGCCGAGGACAATCCTATCAATCAAAGACTGGCCACCCGCCTTTTGGAAAAAAGAGGCCACGAGGTGAAGGTGGTTTCCAACGGCCGGGAAGCCGTAGATATTCTGGAGGCGGATTCCTTTGACATGATTTTGATGGAC
>JADFXS010000478.1 GCA_015233515.1 Deltaproteobacteria bacterium
CGGTGAAAATGCCTGGCCGGGACAAGGGAATTGGCCCGGGATTATCCCCCGGGCCATAACCCTGAAAGCGGCCATTAGATTGAAAAACCATTCCGACCCAAACATAGTGGATAGCGGAGAGATCATTAAGTTATGCGGTGTTGTTTAAGACGCTGTGTCTATTGAGGCGCTTACGATTCGGTTACGTCCGGACCGCTTGGCTTCATACAGACGTTGGTCCGCCGCGGCGATTAGGTCGGTTGGTTGGTTATTAGCGTTGGGAATGGTCGTTTCCACCCCGATCGACAAGGTGATAATGGTTGAAACCCGGGACTGGGTATGGGGAATGGCCAGTTCTTTAATAGAATGTTGGAATTTTTCGGCGACAAAAAGAGCGCCGGGCCGCTCGGTCTCGGGTAGCAGGCAAACGAATTCTTCTCCTCCATATCTGGCGACGAAGTCTGCCGGACGGTGGATAGTTTTGTTTAGGGTTGAAGCGACTTTTTTGAGGCAATCGTCTCCCGACGTATGACCGTAGGTGTACTGCTTAAAAAAGTCGATATCCATCATGATCAACGATAACGGAGTTCCGTTCCGAAGGCTGCGCCGCCATTCCATGTCCAGAGACTGATCGAAGTACCGACGATTGAGTATACCTGTCAGGCCGTCCAGGAAGGATAATTTTTTGAGAATATCCTGATATCGTTTCAGTTCCAAATGATTTCGGACTCGAGCTTTTACAATAGCCGGGTTGATGGGTTTGGCTATGTAATCGATGGCGCCCAATTCCAATCCGGTGGTTTCACTTTCGGCTTCGTTCAACGAGGTTACAAATATTACCGGAATATCACGCAAGCTGAAATCCGCTTTGAGGCGTCGGCAGACTTCATAGCCGTCCATCACCGGCATCATGATATCCAGCAGAATGAGGTCTGGTGGCGATTGAGCTATGCCTTCCAAGGCAGACTGACCATCTTGAAACACCGACAGTTGGTAATCGTCCTCCAATGCCGCCACCAAAATATCGATAAGAATTTCGTCGTCATCCACAATCATGACTTGGCATTCGGAAAGAGATTTCATATGGCGTTCAAGCGCCTCGCTGTCTCGCTAAGTGTTTTTCCGGAAAGGGATTCTTTGGTGGACAAGTTTATGGCGATGCTCGAAAGTTTTTTCGGGATGATACGGTCAAAATCTCGGCTCATTCGCGAACACCCCAGTCGGTCATTTCGACCGCAGGGAGAAATCTCATTGTGATTTGGTAGTGTTGGAGATTTCTCGTCGCGGCCTGTGGCCGCTCCTCGAAATGACAACGATACTTCAAAACGAAGAAACTTTCGAGAACCACTATAACTGATTATACTGTTAATCTCCAGCACAACCTTTGGCCCTAATTCACCACTTGCGGGCATTGAGGCACGTAACTCCTGTTTTTTAAGATCAGACCACATTGTTCACTCCTCTTTGTCCAAAACACTCCGCACCTTGTTCAGCAGGTCATTCAATTGATACGGCTTCCCGACATATCCGGCCGCACCGGCTTCCAAGGCTTTCTTAACATGGGCATCGGCTGAATAGCCGCTGACGATCATCACTTTTGCCGCCGGGTCGATTTTAAGGATTTCGCTTAAACACCTATGACCGCCCATGCCGGGCATGCCGATGTCAAGGATGACCAGATCGATTTTGCTCTTCTGATCGATGAGTTTTTCCAGCGTCCCCTCGCCGCTGACGGCGGTGATGACCGTGTAGCCAAAACGTTGAAGCGCGGCTGACGCAAAGCCTCTGATTGCCTCCTCGTCATCCGCTAAAAGGATGGTTTCCGATCCGCCTATGAGTGATGGCCTTTCGGACGGCTGGTCTTCGGGAATATCTTTTGATGCGACAACGGGCAGATATATCTTGAAGGTCGTTCCTTGACCGACTTCGCTGTAACATGTGATATAGCCGCCGTGTCCCTTAACGATGCCATACACCGAGGCGAGTCCCAGTCCGGTTCCTTTTCCTATCCCCTTGGTAGTGAAGAAAGGATCGAAAATGTGTTGGATAGTCTTCCGGTCCATGCCGCATCCCGTGTCCGAGACCGTCAGCAAGACGTAATTTCCGGGAACCGCACCCATCTTATTGCTGACATAGTCGTCGCCCAGGCTGATATTCTCTGTTTGAATAAACAGTCTTCCGCCATCAGGCATGGCGTCCGCGGCGTTATTTCCGAGATTCAGCAGGATTTGCCCAATTTGAATCGGGTCAGCCAAGACGGTCCACAATCGGCTGCCAAGGTGAACCCCGATGTCGATCATCTTGGGAATGGTCCGTTCAAGTATCCGCCGCGCCTCCTCAACTTCCTGGTTAAGTTCGAGCGGGTGGCGCTGGAATTCAACCTTCCGGCTGTACAACAGGAGTTGTTTGACAAGGACAGCCGCCCGTTGAGCGGTCTTTTGGATGGCTGATAAACTTTGGTATTCCTTGTCGTTTTCTGTTTTATCCAAGAGGATGAGAGAATTGTATCCTATGATGGATTGGAGCATGTTGTTGAATTCGTGGGCCACTCCCCCAGCCAAAATACCGACGGATTCCATCCTTTGAGCTTGCTGGAGTTGGGCTTGCAGAGTCTTTTGCTTGGTGATGTCCTGGGCGATCTCGACAACGGCCACCACATTTCCTTGCGAGTCGAATACGGGTTCGCCCCCTTCGTCCCAAATCCGGCCATCCGGAGTTTCAACTATTACATGTTCGGACTGCTTGGTCTGAAACGCCTTTAAAGTGGGGCAATTCACGCATGGTTTGGCTGGATCGCCCCAAAAAGAATAGCAGGGTTGGCCGGCCATATCTTTAGGCTGTTTATTGACGGAATTTCCGGCGGCCTTGTTCACCCAGAGA
>JADFXS010000479.1 GCA_015233515.1 Deltaproteobacteria bacterium
TCGGCTGGCGCGACAGCGCGGAACTGTTGACCGCCTGTTGGACCCTGGGCGTGGCACGAGGGCCGAGTGGTTTAATTAGAATTTTCGAACTTGGTCAGGCGAAAACGAAAGGACCGAAAGGTTACTCCAAGCAACTCCGCGGCCTTATTTTTTTGTCCTCCGGCCTCGGACAAAGCTTGTTCGATGAAAAAGCGTTCTGCTCGCGCCAAAGTCTGTTCTAAATCCAGCCCTTGGGCAGACCAGCCTGGTTGGGGAAAGCCAGTGGATGAAGCGGTCGGTTCGGCTCGTTTGAGGCGATCCGCGATCTGGTCGGAGGTCAGGTCGGATAAAGCGAACTTAGCCAGACGATATCGCAAGTTTCTCATGGAGATTTTCAGCATGTCAGCCACCTGCTGGCGATTCTCCTGGCCGGCGGATAAAGCTAAAAGAAGAAGCCGCAACTCTATAATTTCTAATTTTTCGTCCAATCCTAGTCCGCTTTTCAGGGGATCGTTCAATGAAGGTAAATCTTCGTCAGGTTGGGGAGCCGATTCGGAAGGGACCGGTTCGCTTTGTCGGGCCTGCCTTTTGAATGAAGCCAGGGTCAGGCTTTCCGGAAGCACGATATTTGATTGTTCCAAGGCCACGGAGCGTTCAATAATGTTTTCCAACTCGCGGACATTTCCGGGGAAATCATACTTGGTCAGCATATCCAAGGCGAAAGCCGATAACTTCCGGACGTTTTTTCCCATGATCCGGTTGAACTTATCGAGGAAATATTGAGCTAATAAAGGTATATCCATTTTCCGTTGTCTTAAGGCCGGTATATGAATGGTGATAACATTAAGACGGAAATACAAATCTTCTCGAAAACGACCGGCGACAACTTCCGTTTCCAGGTCTTTATTCGTGGCGACGATAAAGCGAACATCCAGCACGCTTTCCTTTATGCCGCCCACCGGACGGAAGGTTCTCTCCTGGACGACGCGAAGCAACTTGACCTGCATCGGAAAGGGCAATTCGCTGATTTCATCGAGGAAAATCGTTCCTTTGTGGGCTGAGTCAAACAAACCGGGTTTATCCGTGGCCGCCCCGGTAAACGCCCCTTTTTCGTAACCGAATAATTCACTTTCCAGTAGTTGTTCCGGCACACCGCCGCAATTGATGGCTATGAACTTTTCGGCGGCCCTGGGTGAATTCTCGTGTATAGCCTTGGCCACCAGTTCTTTTCCCGTCCCGGATTCACCGGCTATCACAATGTTGGTGTTGGTTTGAGCCGCTCGCCGGATCAGGTCGTAAACCCTATTCATTTCCGGAGACAGGCCGACCAGGTTCCCGAAATGGCACCCGTCCTTGACCTTTTTAGCCAGGATTTGCCGTTCGGCTTCCGGAGTGCGGTGGGCCAAGGCGGTCTTGACGACGGACTTGAGTTCGTCAACGTTGAAAGGCTTGGGGATGAAGTCGTACGCCCCTTCCTTCATGGCCGTCACCGCCGTTTCCACCGTGGCAAAAGCGGAGATCATAATAACGACGGTTTCAGGATTAAGGAGTTTGATACCCTTGAGAACAGCCAAACCATCGACTTTTTTCATCCGGATGTCAGTGATCACTAAATCGAAGGACTGTGATTTGGCTAAGTCCAGAGCAATGTGACCGTCAGCGGCGGCCTGGACATGGTACCCGGCTTTGGTGAGCATAAGTTCCAGGAACTCACGCATGCTCAGATCGTCGTCGACAACGAGGATACGGGTCATGGCTGTTCCAAGGGAGGGACTGACACTCGAAATCTACCTGGCCTTTTCATTCCAGGTAATTCGGCCGTCCATCATGGTCAGGACCGTCCGCCCGATCATTTCCCGGCCGGAAAAGGGAGTATTACGGCTCAAGGAATGAAATTTATCAGGATTGCAGATCCAGCGTTCATGCAAATCGATGATCGTCAAGTCCGCCGGTTGCCCGGGCGACAATGATCCTCCCGGAACCCCGAGAATGCGCGCCGGATTGACGCTCATGATCTCCACCAACCGAGTTAGACTGATCACCCCGGAGCGAACCAGATCCAATGTCAGGGGTAGGGAGGTTTCCAGACCGATAATTCCGTTGGCGGCCTGGTCGAATTCGACATCCTTTTCCAGCGTGGAATGAGGGGCATGGTCCGTGGCCACGGCATCGATGGTGCCGTCGGCCAGACCGATCCGGATGGCGGCCACGTCCTGGTCCGTCCGCAAAGGCGGATTCATCTTGGCTTCCGTCCGGTAGCCGATCACCGCCTCCTCGGTCAAGGTGAAATAATGGGGAGCCGTTTCGGCCGTCACCGGACCAGGTTGATCGCTGCTTGAGTGCTGAGGTGGGCGAGATGGAGGGGGACCCCGGTGAGCCTGGCCAGGGCTATGACCCGGGAGACGGCGATGTCTTCGGCCGCGGCTGGAGAACCGGTCAAACCTAACGCCGTGGAGGTCCGACCTTCATTCATAAAACCGCCCGAAGACAAACTCAGGTCTTCGGGGTGGGATATAGCCGTCAAGCCAAAAACCCTGGCATATTCCAGAACCCGGCGCATGACGCGGCCGCCGGCGACCCAAAACCCGTCGTCGGAAACACCAACGGCGCCGCCTTCGGCCAAGTCGGCATATTCACAGAGTTCCCGGCCGCGCTGGCCCATGGTCATGGCGCCGATGGGCCAGACCCGGGCGCTGGCTTCCGCCTTGGCTCGGTTGGCGACGTATTCGATGACCGCCCTCTGGTCGGCGATGGGATTGGTGTTAGGCATGGCGGCCACGGCGGTGAATCCGCCGGCCGCCGCCGCTTTTGTTCCGGTTTTGATGGTTTCCTTGTATTCATGGCCGGGTTCCCGGAGGTGC
>JADFXS010000480.1 GCA_015233515.1 Deltaproteobacteria bacterium
ACAATAATTTTAAAAACCAAAAAAATTTTATCACACTTTATGAATTTTCCTTATCAAATCACAAAAATTGTGTCTGCCTAATAATATATATATTTTATTATTATTAATAAAATTTGAAAAGAAAAAATATTATTTACTTAAAAATTTCTTATAGATAAGATTGACTTATAATCTGAAAATCAATATCTTGAGCACAGGTTTGACGGTTAACTGTCATTCAATAGTGAAAACTTTTCTGATGTAATGCATACCGAGCGTTGGAACAGGGAGATTGTTGCGTCGAAATTAACCGTATTTTCAGAAAGGACAAAAAAATGCTGCAACTGGACACGGGAAATACCGGATTCATGCTTTTGTGCACCAGTTTAGTAATGCTTATGACTCCAGGTTTAGCCTTTTTTTATGGCGGACTTGTCGGTCGGAAAAATGTTTTGGCCATAATGTTCCAAAGCTTTTTTTCCATGGGATGGACGACTGTAATCTGGGTTTTATTCGGCTATTCCTTATGCTTCAGCGGTGATGTCGGGGGAATCATCGGGAACCTGGATCAAGCTTTTTTATGGGGTATAAACCCCACGACCGCATCTTCGAATAATACAATTCCTTCAATTGTTTTCATTGCCTATCAAATGATGTTCGCTATCATAACTCCGGCGCTTATCACGGGCGCTTTTGCCAATCGGGTAACTTTCAAAGCCTACATATTTTTCTTAACCGGTTGGTTGATTTTGGTTTATTTTCCTTTTGTCCACATGATCTGGGGTGGTGGACTTTTCCAGAAATGGGGTGTCCTGGACTTCGCCGGCGGCATAGTTGTCCATAACATTGCCGGTATGGCCGCCTTGGCCTCGGTTTTATATGTCGGAAAAAGAAAAATCGAAGATCGGGGACCACATAGCATTCCGTTGGTCGCTCTCGGTACCGGCCTGTTATGGTTCGGTTGGTACGGCTTCAACGCCGGGAGCGAATTCAGCGTTGACGCCGTCAGCTCCATAGCCTTTCTCAATACCGATATTGCCGCCTCCTTCGCCGCGATCTCCTGGCTTACGGTTTCCTGGATAGTGGAGAAAAAGCCTAAGTTTTTAGGACTTCTTACCGGTTCGGTAGCAGGATTGGCTACAATTACTCCCGCAGCGGGATATGTCTCACCGGCCGCGGCCGTGATTATCGGGCTCGTGTCGGGAATTATCTGTTACTATGCTGTGACATTCAAGAATAGGATTGGCTGGGACGATGCACTCGATGTCTGGGGCGTTCATGGAGTTGGAGGCGTTATCGGCATCATCGCCCTCGGGATTTTTGCCAATAAAATGTTTAATCCCAGTGGCGCGGACGGACTTTTAGCTGGTAACTATCTATTTTTCTTCAAAGAATTAATAGCCGTCGTTATTTCCTCGGTCTGGGCCTTTGGATTCACTTATGGCATGCTCTGGCTTATCGATAAGATCACGCCGGTCAAAGTAAGCGAAACTCATGAAGAGATCGGCTTGGATGAAGCTATCCACGGTGAAACGGCTTATATCTAATCAGAAATCACCAGACTGTGAGATTTGAGCTTCAATTCAGCCTCTTCTCAAATCTCACTTCTTGTCCTCATAGAATAAGGATTGTTTCGCCCAAACCCACTGTATGTCCAGACGCTGTATAGCAAATGGACGTAGTGATTCTGATTCTAACGGCATTTTTTTCGAGCGGTTTCCCGGTCGGACTTGAATATGATGCTTGCGAGTTAAGGCCTGATAATGCTCGCGGCGAATTTGGAAAGGAAAAAAGGGAAACCATTGATCGTGACCCGGTCACGAACTCACGATTTCATTAACCAAGACGCATGATACACTGCGACAACGCTCGTTTCACAACGGAAAAATCCCGGCCGATAATTTTCTAATACTCAGCTTGCCAAGGGCGCGGATCTGTTGATCCGTGCCCTTAAATATCTCCCCCAAAGCTGTCCGGACAAACGAAAAATTGTATATATTATACTATATTAGATAATTTTTTGCTATAATATCCCAAGCGACGGTGGAATCCGAAGTGATCCAGCCGCTTTCATCACGAAAAAATCTTATCTGGGCGACCGGGAAAATCATGATAGAATTATCGTCCGGCTTTAAACCGAATCTCCCAACTCTTCAGGAGACCATGACAACCGTATGAGCTACAAACCGATACCCATCGATACCTCTGAAATAAACTTAGCCTCGGAATTGATGGCTTTGACGGAAAGATTGGCTCAGAATGTCCACGATCAGTGGGCTATGCAGAGATTGGCGGAAGGTTGGCGGTACGGACTCCGCCGCGATCCTCAGAAGCTGATTCATCCTTGCTTGGTTCCTTACGCTGAACTGCCTGATTCGGAAAAGGAATACGACCGACACACCGCCTTGGAGACGATAAAAGCCATCATGGCTTTGGGATATGATATCCAAACACCTGGTCAGAAATCCCCTGAATCGGAAAAACATTTAGAACTTTACCCAACTATCGCCGACCTCGCCAAACTGGATATCATGGCCATCCATCAATTATGGCAGGGACATCAACCAGATTCCTGGTCAAAAAATCCCGATATTTATCGGATCCTGGCCAATCAATCCCTGCGGCTGGGGGACCCGTTTTTGGCTCATGACCTCACTACTGAAGCCCTGAAAAATTGGCCCAGCGATGTCCGGTTACGGCAACTGACCGGGTTGGCCTTATTACGCCTCAAAACGACGGATCGAGCCATTTCAGTCTTGGAATCACTGCAGGCTGAGGGGCATCAAGATGAAGAGACTCTAGGGTTATTGGGACGGGCTTATAAAGATATGGCGGAGACCGCCTATCAGCCGGATATCAAG
>JADFXS010000481.1 GCA_015233515.1 Deltaproteobacteria bacterium
GTATTATCCCGGTTGTGCCCGGCGTTGTTGAAAAGGATATCCACATGGCCAAAAACCTCGAAGGCGCGCTCCATCATCCGGGTGACACCTTCGGCTGTTTCCAGATTAGTCCCCACGGTTAGGGCTTCAACTTTCAAGGCCTTGATCTCTTGAGCCACATCCGCCACCAAGGCTTCGGTTCTATCCGCCAATATCAGGTGACAACCTTCCCGGGCCAATTCCACGGCACAGACTCGGCCGATCCCCCCACCAGCCCCGGTAACCAGGGCCACTCGTCCTTTTATGCCTAAATCCATCTCAACCTCCTCATCAGAACCATTGAAAAATTTAAATTCTCTCTATCCTGAAGCTGAATCATTCCGTTTCCCTGTGAAAGCCGGGGATAAAATATCTTTTCTTGTGTAAATCATCATGGATAGTGAAGATCGAAGATCATTGTTTTAATATATTAAATTGCTAATAAAAATAATCGCAAATTCCGAATAGTCGGCCCCAAAGGTTTAGTGGACATCCCCGTGGATTATTTTAACAACGTATTGGTCATTAAAAGGAAACACCAGGATGCCCACACGATTTTCAAATCACTAAGCCGATTGAACACAGGCAAACAATTTGAAACAAATCCGGTGAAGTGTAAATTTACCTGGCCCGCACCTGAATATTGATAGCTTCAGCCACGGGACAAACCGAATAACATCCTCCACAACCGATGCAGTTTTCTTTTTTAACCCAGACGGCTTTTTCACCGGGCTGCATGGCCTGGTAAAAACACGCCTTGAGACAGCGGCCGCAGTTATTACATTTTTCCGGATCAACCATGGCTTGTTCCGGCGGCATATCGGCATAGGCTAAAGCCGCGTCGGAAGCAATGCCCCGCATCTGGTCCAAACTTTGATAACCCTTGGCCGCCATGAATTCTTCCAGACCGGCCACCTGTTTACCCAGCCACTCATAACCGTAGACCATCACCGCCGAACACATCTCCACGATATGAGCGCCGGACATGACGAACATGACGACATCCCGCCAGTCGTAAGCCCCGTTGGTTCCGGCGATATGGATTCTATCCTTATAAGCCTGGCGGATATCATGGACCCATCTTAGAGTCAGCGGCTTAATCCATGGCCCGCCGATCCCGGCCCTGCCGTAGATCAGTGGCCGGCCGGTTTCAATATCCGGCACAAAACCGATGAAGCGGTTGGTCAGGGTTACGGCTTTGGCTCCGGCCTCCAGTAGTCGCCCGGTAAAGCGGATCAAGTCCGTCACCTGGGGAGTGACCTTGATCATGACCGGAATACGGACGGCCCGGCAGACCGCGGCGGTTATTTCACAAGCGTAGTCAAAATCCTGGCCGACTTCCATTCCGGTCCGCACGCCGGGCATCATGTGAGGATGAGGACAGCCGAAGTTGCACTCCAGAAGGGGCACTCCGGTATCTTCCATTTGCCGGGCCAGATCCACCCAGCACGAGGTCTCGGTGGAGGCCACGGCCCCGATAACCGTGGCCTGGTGCACGGCGGCGTAATTGACGCCTTCCTTGACCTCCGGCAGAAATTCCTCGGGAGTCTCCAAGGCTAGTCCCGAACGCCCATACAGGCTGAAGGCTCGAGGAACCTTCCCGTGGCAAACTTCATGACGCTCGTTTAAAAATCGCCATTTGGACCTGGTGGTCAACTCGCGCATGGCCGGCGAATCAGTCATGGTCTTGACGATGACCCCACCCGCTCCGGCATCAATACATTTTTTCATGTTATGAGCGTTGAGGGTCGGTTCGGCCGAGGCGGCCACAATCGGGTTTTTTAGCTTAACCCCACAAAAATTCAAACTCAAATCAGGCATGATGAATTTCCTTTCCCGTCAACTCCTGGATTGCAGCCAGTCCCGGCGATCCGCCAGGGGCGGGAACCTGTGGCGGATTTCTTGGACTTGCGCGATATCCAGGTTAGCCTCGACAATGGTTTCCTCGTCGCCGGCGCCGGCCAGGATAACGCCCCAAGGATCGGAAACCATGGAATGACCGGCAAAGACCGCCCCCATGTTCAGGCCACAGGAGTTGGCCGACACGAGATAGCACTGGTTTTCCAGGGCGCGAACCCGGTTGAGCATGATCCAGGCTTCCAAGCGGGGATAAGGCCAGGCGGAGCAGACCAGGAACAGCTCCGCCCCCTGGTCGACCATTCGTCGAAAAAGTTCCGGAAAACGCAGATCATAACAGGTCGCCAGTCCGATCTTGGCGAGGGGGGTCTCGACGACGACCGCTTCTTCTCCGGGCGACAGCAGCTGGGTCTCCTTGGACTTGTAGCCGAAAAGGTGAATTTTGCGGTAGTTGGCGACGATCCGCCCCTGGGGAGACAGGAGATAGCTGGAATTGTAATATTTGTCTTCGACCCGCTCCACCAGGCTGCCGGTATGCAGGTAAGCGCCCACCGCTTTAGCGGCGGCCGTCAGCGCGGTCAAGGTTTGACCGTGAAAGTCTTCGGCTTCGGCATGGTACCGATCAAAGCTCATGAAACCGACATTCCAGATTTCCGGCAGGATGATCAAGTCAACTCCGCCGCACCGGTCGATTTTTTTCAAGGCCTGGGCGATAGTGGCTGTTTTATCGCCTTCAACCACAGCCATCTGAATCGACGCCACTCGCATGACAACCTCCCCAAGGTTTATATGTAAAAATTATTTACTGGAAGGTGATGGCCAAATCGCCCTTTTGGCCCAACTCTTGGCCGGGCTTCTCCGCCGCAGGCGGGCTCACTTTGGAAATTCTCAAAATACGTCGGTATTCCCGCGGTTTCAAAATCTCGCTCTCCGCGATCCGGGCCAAAATTTATAGTCTTGCC
>JADFXS010000045.1 GCA_015233515.1 Deltaproteobacteria bacterium
TCACAGTTCATTAAGGCGGCTTTCAAAACACCCGTAAATGCCTTTGCGTACATGACCGATGCATACTCGTCAGATGGCCAGGCCGTGTTGGAAAAAATCTCTTATGCCCGCAACTCTCGCCTTAGGCGGGGTAGATATCATGTACGGCGCCGGCCGTCTGGGAGGAAGCACCTGCGCAAGCCCGATCCAGATGATAATCGACGACGATTTAACCGTGGTTACCAAAAGAATGATCGCCGGCGTGAAAATTGATGAAGACCGGCTGGCCCTGAACCAAATCCTTGAAGCCGGCGCCGGCGGCAATTACCTCACGATGGATCACACCAGAAGATATTGCCGTGAAACCGCTCGCCCTGAACTGTGTAGGCAAATTGGGCTGGACAACTGGCAAGATGGAGGCAAGAAGAATTATTTTGACCGGGCAGTGGAAAAGTACCGCAGGATTCAAAAGGAACTCAAGCCTCAAGATCTGCCGGATGACGTTGTGAAGGAAATGAATAGCATTGTCCGAAAAGCAGATAAGGCTTTGTGCGCCTAACACCAATTCTGAAAGGAGACATACAATGGGTGATTATAATAAAATAATGGAAGCGGTTATTAAAGGGGATAAACGCAATGCCGCGGATCAAGCAAAACTGCTTTTAGAGTCTGGAAACGACCTGATAGATGTCATTGAGAATGGCCTGAATGTGGCGATGGGAATTGTCGGAGATCGTATGAAAACGGGTGAAATGTTCATTCCGGAAGTACTGCAATCCGCCATTGCCATGAGGTCCGCGGTCGATGTCTTTAAGCCGCACATGGATGCCGGTGAAATCAAGAGCCTGGGCAGGGTTGTGCTTGGAAGCGTTAAAGGGGATTTACACGATATCGGCAAGAGCCTGGTTAGCTTGATGTTGGAAGGCGCCGGGTTTACGGTTTTTGATTTGGGGGTCGATGTTGAGCCGGAACGATTTGTCAAAGCGATAAAAGAACATAACGCCCAACTTGTCGGTATGTCCGCATTGCTGACAACCACCATGCCTAATATGGAACGTACTGTCAAGGCGATAAAAGAAGCTGGATTACGAGACCAAGTTAAAATTATCCTTGGCGGTGCGCCAATTAACCAAAAATTCGCCGATAAAATCGGCGCGGATGGTTATGGCGAGAATGCGGGTTCAGCAGTTCAGCTCTCCAAAAGTTTGTTAAAAATTTAGGCCCTCCAATCGGGACCCAACCAGGCAGAGAAATGCCGAAATCGGGTAGTGCCTTCAAGAGATCGCCGAACACACCAGCGATCTTGAGCAGACTTAATTAAGGGGCCAAGTAAAATGATCAGCCATGTTGAAATATCACGCGCCATGAAAGTGCGGCTTGATGACGATCTTCCAGAGCTTCAAGCGTTCAAGCCCGGAATCCGCAGGGCGCCGGACCGTGGATTCAGATTGACAGAAAATCAGACTCGCGTCGCTCTGAAGAATGCCTTGCGATATATTCCCCAACAGCATCACGCTGCCCTGATCCCAGAATTTCTTGAAGAGTTAAAAACCCGTGGGCGTATTTATGGATATCGCTTTAGGCCCCACGGGTGGATCAAGGCAAAACCCATCGATGAATATAGGGGCTGTACGGTCGCAAAGGCCGTTCAGTTAATGATAGACAATAATCTTGATTTTGATGTAGCGCTCTACCCTTATGAGCTGGTGACCTACGGCGAAACCGGGAGTGTCTGCCAAAACTGGATGCAGTATCGCCTGATCAAAAAATACCTTGAAGTACTTACCGAAGAGCAGACTTTGGTCCTGCAATCGGGTCATCCGTTAGGTCTTTTCAAATCATCTCCCGAAAATCCCAGAGTCATTATTACCAACGGTCTTATGGTGGGACTGTACGACAATCCGGATGATTGGGAAATAGCCGCGCAAATGGGCGTCTCTTCCTATGGCCAGATGACGGCCGGCGGGTGGATGTACATCGGGCCTCAAGGCATTGTCCACGGAACTTACAATACCCTCCTGAATGCCGGCCGGAAGAAGTGCAACGTTGGCGAAGGTGGAAATCTGGCCGGTCTTTTATTCCTGACCTCCGGCCTTGGCGGAATGAGTGGCGCACAGCCCAAAGCCGCGAAAATTGCGGGTGCGGTGTCGGTCATTGCCGAAGTGGATTATAGCCGGGTTGAGACGCGCCACTCCCAGGGCTGGGTGGATATGGCATTGACAGACTTGTCGGAAGTTTTTCGGCAAGCCGCCCGGGCAATGGAGCGCAAGGAAGCTCTGTCTATCGCCTATCACGGCAATATTGTAGATGTTTTGGAATACGTCGTCGAAAATAATATTCACGTGGATCTCTTGTCCGACCAGACTTCATGCCACGTAGTATACGACGGCGGATATTGCCCCCAGGGTATCAGCTTCGAAGAGCGAACCGAGTTATTATCCAAAGACAGATCACGGTTTAAAAAACTGGTGAATAAGAGCCTGAAACGACATTATGAGTTGATCAAGATCCTGGTTGCGCGGAATGTTTTCTTCTTCGATTATGGAAATGCCTTTTTAAAGGCGGTATTCGATTCCGGAGTAACAGAGGTTGTTAAAAACGGCGTCGATGCCAAGGACGGATTCATTTTCCCTTCATATTTCGAGGATATCATGGGGCCGATTTTTGATTATGGATACGGTCCCTTCCGCTGGGTCTGCCTCAGCGGCCAACCCGAAGATCTTCAAAAAACCGATCTGGCGGCCATGAGTTGTATCGATCCGGATCGCCGCTCGTATGATATGGATAACTATGTCTGGATTCGGGATGCCGGAGCCAACAATCTGGTAGTTGGCAGTCAAGCCAGGATTCTCTATCAAGATGCTGTCGGTCGGGTGACCATTGCGCTCAAATTCAACAAGATGGTTCGCGAAGGCGAGATCGGTCCCGTGATGGTAGGGCGCGACCATCACGACCCCGGCGGAACAGATTCCCCTTTTCGAGAAACAGCCAACATCCATGACGGCAGCAATGTCTGCGCCGATATGGCGACCCATTGTTTTGCCGGTAACGCGGCGCGTGGCATGTCCATGGTGGCACTGCATAATGGAGGTGGGGTCGGTATCGGCAAGGCGATCAATGGCGGCTTCGGGCTGGTTCTGGACGGCAGCGACCGAGTGGACGGAATTATTCGGTCGGCCATGTTATGGGATGTCATGGGCGGTGTAGCTCGTCGCAACTGGGTCCGAAACCCTAACGCCATGGAAGTGGCGATAGCCTATAACCAGGATAACCCAAACGGTGATCACATCACCATCCCCTATTTAGCCGATGAAACCGTAGTGACCGCGGCTGTTAAAAAATTATTCGCCGACTGATAATCGAGAAACACCAACCCTGAGCATGTGGGGAAGTGAATCATGGAATCAAGGTTATCAGAACTGGAAACAGTATTGGCTCAAGGCCGTAATCGACGGGAATTTTTGCATGGGCCGCGGCCCTCGGGCTAACCTCGGCTTTGCTACCAGGGTTGTGGGGCGCGTCAGCTCTCGCGGCGACTCCCCAAAATGGAGGCCTTTTTAGAATCGATGTTACCGGTTGAAGCACCGGAGATTCATTTGATCCAACAGCGATGGAGACCTTCATGCCGCATAATATAAGCCGACAGCTACCCAACAACCTGGTGGAAGCCGGCCCGGACGGAGTCGGTCAGGAATTGATTAAACCGGCCGGGTTATAAAAATTTTTTCCATGAACCTGGATTTGGCGATCATCGTTAGACAAAACGATGATCGTCATTCAGGACCAAGCAGCAGTCCATAGGCGAAGATTTGATGGCGCCGAAGAAATTCGTTCGTGAAGGACGTTGGTTGGAAATTTATGAACACACCCTTGTTAAAGATTAGCAACCTAAAAACATATTTTCCCGTTCGCACGGGCATAATAAAAGCAGTGGATGGTTTGGACTATGCTGTTTTCGAGAACGAAACCCTGGGAATTGTCGGAGAGTCGGGCAGCGGAAAAAGCATCAGCGCTTTATCGATCCTGCGGCTAATTCCTTCACCTGGACGCATAGTGACCGGAGACATTTTCTTTAAAGGCGAGAATTTGTTGAGTTTGCCTTTAAAACGGATGCCTCAGATTCGCGGCAGCAAGATATCGATGATTTTTCAAGACCCGATGAGCTCATTGAACCCTGTGCTCACCGTGGGAAGACAAATCAGTGAAGCCATTACGACCCATCAAAAATTGAAATCCGCGCAAGCCAGACAAATCGTGATTGAAATGTTGCAGCAAGTCGGCATAGCAGAACCCGAAAAACGCTTAAAAGAGTATCCCCATCAATTCAGTGGGGGGCAACGACAGCGTATCATGATTGCCATGGCGTTGGCCTGCAAACCGGACCTGCTCATTGCCGATGAACCGACCACCGCGCTTGACGTCACCTGCCAGGCCCAAATAATTAAGCTGATCCAGGAATTGCAGCAAAAACAACGGACTTCAGTGATACTGATAACGCATGACATGGGACTGGTGGCGGAAATAGCCGACCGAGTCGTTGTAATGTATGCCGGCTCTCTTATGGAATCCGCCGATGTCTGGAGCTTGTTCAAGCATCCTGCTCACCCCTACACTCAGGCGCTTCTGAAATCAATATCCTATTTGGGCATGAAAGAACGCAAAAGACGACTGAATGAAATTTCCGGAACAATTCCCAGCCTGTTGGATCTGCCGCCGGGGTGCAAGTTTCATCCACGATGTGAGCGAGCAGAGCATGGATGCCATAAGGAAGAGCCACCACTCAGAAACATTCAGGACGACCACTGGGTGCGCTGCTGGTTTGCGTGATCCATATCCCAACGGGCATGGTCATTTTGAACCCGTAAAAGGGTTGGAATCAACAATATGATGGCCGAATCTGATGGAAGGATATTTTCAGACATGCTCAGCAATAACAGTGAAACGTTTCTTTCCGTCGAACACTTGACTAAACATTTCCCCCTCAAAGGCGGTTTTTTCTCCAGGCAGAAGGGAATCATACATGCCGTCAATGACGTCAGTTTCAAGCTTTCGCGCAAGCTGTCATTAGGTATCGTTGGAGAAAGCGGGTCAGGAAAGACGACCGTCGGTAAATGCTTGCTGCGACTTATCGAACCCACTTCGGGGAGAGTATGGATCAATGGTTTGGAAATAAGCAACCTGGCCCCCAAAGGCCTTTTTCCGGTCAGAGAAAAAATGCAAATGATCTATCAGGATCCCTATGCTTCTTTGAATCCGCGAATGACGGTGGAAGAAATTGTGGCTGAAGGACTCCGTATTAACCGCAAAATAAATCGGAGGGCACGCAAGGATTCCGTTGCCGATTTGCTGCGAAAAGTTGGTCTCATGCCTGAAAACATGCTCCGCTATCCGCATGAATTCAGCGGTGGGCAGCGGCAACGGATCGGCATTGCACGAGCGCTGGCATTGCGGCCGGATTTGATCGTTGCGGATGAACCGGTTTCCGCCCTGGACGTATCGATTCGGGCTCAAGTGATAAACTTGATGATGGATCTTCAGGAGGAATTCGGTCTGACCTATATCATTATTTCGCACGATCTTGCCGTGGTACAACAAATGTGCAACATGGTCGCCGTGATGTATTTGGGCAAGATCGTCGAAATGGCCAGTACCGAGACGCTGTATGAAAGTCCACGGCATCCCTATACAAAAATACTGCTTGCCTCAGTGCCGGTACCCGACCCGGAACAGCGCAGCAAGTGGACTATGGTTCAGGGAGAAATCCCCAGCCCGGCCAATCCGCCGGCCGGCTGTTTCTTTCATCCACGCTGCCCGGAGGTCAAGGATCTCTGTCGACGGCAGGCGTCCCAACTTCAAGAAATCGGCGGCGGCCATTCAGTGGCCTGCCATTTGCGATACTAATCATGAAACTCCTAAAGTATGTATTGAAACGTTTGGCGCTGCTGGTTCCGGTCATGATCGGTGTCACCGTACTGACTTTTTGCATATCGCACATGGTGCCTTCCAACCCGGCCGCGGTGGCCTTGGGGCCTCATGCAACCGATGAGACGATAAAAGCGCTGCAAAAAGAATGGGGGCTCGATCGACCCGTTTACGTCCAGTACCTTATCTACATACGCAATCTATGCAAAGGCGATCTAGGAACATCGCTGCGTACCAATCGACCCGTACAGAAAGATTTGAAGGATTATTTTCCGGCCACTCTGGAACTCACCATCGCCAGTCTTCTATTCAGCCTGCTGGTTGGCCTGCCTCTGGGTGTTTTGTCCGCTGTCAATAAAGACAGGCTGATCGATCACACCTCCCGATTTATCTCCTTGATTGGAGTCTCCATGCCGGTTTTCTGGCTGGGATTGCTCATGATTTTAGCCTTTTATTTCTATTGTGGCCTGCTCCCGGGAGGCGGGCGTCTTCCCCCAACCGCCACCCCTCCAAGCTTCATAACCGGACTTTATATATTGGACAGTCTACTGACGGCAAATTGGGTGACACTCAAACAAAGCGTGCTGCATATCATCATGCCCATGACCTGTTTGGGGTTCGCTATTTTGGGAGTCATTTCGAGAATGATGCGCTCTTCCATGCTGAACGTGCTTAATGAAGACTACATGAAAACCGCTTATGCCAAAGGCCTTTGTCCAACTATAGTAATTTTTACTCACGCTATGAAGAACGCCATCCTTCCGGTGATCACTATTTCGGGAGTCTTGTTTGGGCAATTACTGGCCGGAGCGGTTTTGACCGAGACAATTTTCTCCTGGCCGGGAATGGGCTTATATACCATAAATTCCATTATGCATTTGGATTTCCAGCCAATTATGGGTTTTACCGTCTTGGTGGCAGTCCTCTACGTTATGATCAATCTGTTCGTTGACATTCTTTATGTATTCTTTGATCCGAGGATTCGACTGGATTAGAAAGAACAGGCAAGGCAAATGGAGCAAGTTCACATCTTCCTTTATCGCATCAAAAAGAGCCCCCTGACCATGATCGGGGCAATGATCGTTTTGTTATTGCTGGCAACCGCTATTTTCGCCCCATATATTGCACCCTACAATCCAGTAGAAATCAACCCCCCAGAGCGTTTAATGCCGCCATCCCGCAGCCACATATGCGGAACCGATACAGCCGGTCGGGACATTTTCAGCCGCATTGTCTACGGATCCAGGATATCCATTGAAATCGGTGTTACCGTGGTGTTTTTGGCAGCCGTATTTGGTGCGCTGATCGGAATTTTTTCCAGCTATCTGGGCGGCATGATAGATGAAATCGTCATGCGCATCACGGACGTCTTCCTGTCGGTTCCGTATTTGATTCTAGCCATGGCCATCGCGGCGGCACTGGGGCCAAGTCTCATCAATACGCTGATTTCTCTAGTGATCGTGTGGTGGCCGATTTATACTCGTTTGACCCGGGGACAAGTATTACTGGTGCGTGAATTGACTTACGTGGAGGCTTCCAAAGGCCTCGGCGGCAGGCATTTTTGGATCATCTTCAAACACATTCTTCCCAACAGCATTTCGCCCGTTATCGTCCAGGCATCGCTGGATTTTGGCAATGCCATCATGTCCGCGGCGGCCCTGAGCTTTATAGGTCTCGGAGCCCAACCCCCATCGCCTGAGTGGGGAGCCATGATTAGCGAAGGACGTAACTATCTCCGGGATAGCTGGTGGTATGCAACTTTTCCGGGGTTGGCTATTTTTATAACCATCATGGGCTTCAATCTTCTGGGAGACGGGTTTCGGGACATTCTCGATCCCAAGCTAAGGGAAAGGGGGTGACGAAAAGAAGACGGATTTGCCTGCTTCTTTTTGAGAGAAATCTTACAATCCTAAGCAGTTAGTGGTGAATCAACCTGATAAATTGATTTAAAGAATGGGAGAATGGAATGAAAAACATGCGAATCAACGCAAGCCTCTTGACCCTATTGTTGGTCTTGACCGTCTGGATGAGCTTATTCGTCGGGCAAGCGGTTGCCGCTGAAAAAGTGTTTGTTTTCACTCGCCCCCTGATTGGGACTCTTGATCCGGCGACATGCGGAGACGCCGAGGGCGCGCAGAACATGAGCCAGATGTATGACACTCTGGTTATATTGGACAAAACAGGCAACATTGCACCGGGTTTGGCTGAGTCATGGGATGTGTCTCCGGAGTATAAGACCTATACATTCCATTTAAGGAAAGGTATCAAATTTCACGATGGGACTCCTTTGACCGCGCAGGCGATTAAATTTTCCTTTGATAGAATGCTGCGCGTCAACCGAAGTGCCTATGGGAATTACTTGAAATACGGTCAGCCTGACGGCTGCCAAGTTATAGACGACCATACTATCAAAGTGCAGCTTAAGGAGCCTTTTTCCATCTTTCTCATAGACCTGACTATGGGAGCTTATTATATTGTCAGTCCCGAATATATTAAAAGTCACGCCACGAAAGACGATCCGGATGCTTTAAAATGGATGACGGATCACGCTTGCGGGACAGGGCCTTTTAAGATGGTGGAACTCATCTCCGGCCAGCGCTTGGTGTTTGAAAAATACAAAGAATATTGGGGGCAGGGTTTTAAGATTAAACCGCCCGCAAAAATCGACAAACTGATATTCGAAGTGGTCAGGGACCCTTCAAACGCGCGCTTACTGCTGGAAAAAGGGGACGTAGATGCAACGGAAAAGCTTACAGTCGAGCAGTTTGATAAACTGAAATCGAGCCCCGATGTCAAAGTAGTTGATTTTCTCTTACCCAAAGCCGTCTACTTGACCATGGATGTCAGCAAACCGCCGTTTGATGACATAAATGTCCGCAGAGCAATTTCTCATGCCATTAACACCGAACAAATCATTGAATTTATCGAAAAGGGCCATGTGAAGAGGATGCACGGCTTGATTCCCGCCGGACTTATGGGACATAATCCGGATTTCCCGATCTACAAGTTCGATCTCGAAAAAGCCAAGGAGTACATGGCCAAGTCCAAATATCCGAATGGCTTTACCACAGACTTTCTGCTCGCGGTCGAGCGCCGTCCCGAATTCGAGCAGGTATCCGAATATATTCAGGCCTATCTCAAAAAGATCGGTATTACGGTTAATATTCAAAAGGTTGCCTTCGATGTTCAATTGCCCAAGATGGAAAAGGGCAATTATGGTATCTCGTTAATGAACTGGACTGCCAACATGCCTGACCCTGAAGACATCGTCGGCTGGCTCTACGACTCGTCCAGGTCTTCCGGCGGCTGGAACGGTGCGCATTGGGACAACAAAGAAGTGCAAGGGATGCTCAAAAAGGCCCGTGAGATCGGAAACCAGGAAGAAAGAAAAAAACTGTATCAGGAAACAGACAAGATTGCCGTAGACCAGGCTATTTATGTTGATCTCTACCAACTTACCGAGCAGTTTGCGGTGCGTAAAAACGTTCAGGACTTCTACTTCGATCCGCAGGCGAAAGTATATTTTTGGGAAGTGGATAAGTAAATTTGTTATTTTAAACAAACCATCATGTGGTGCCAATATGGAGCCGAAAGTCTTTCGGCTCCATATTTTTCCAAAACCTGCCAAAGGGAATTGATGAAACGGCCATCGAACTTACTGATCTTTTAGTTTGTCCAAGTCGACCGGAAAATTAATTTCTCCAACCGTTCAAACCCGTTGTGTCGAAGTAGCAGTCATTCTCAACCGGCCCGTTTCCAAGACCTCTCCATTGACGATATGAGCAGGCAATTCACCTTTGAAAACCTTGATAACCGCCTGAGCAGATCTAGTCCGAGCTTCGGACAAGGCGTCCTCCGAGTAGAAAGCGGCATGCGGGGTGACCAAAACATTATCCAAGGACAGCAATGGGCTGTCAAAATCCGGAGGTTCTTTTTCCAAAACATCCAGGGCGGCTCCCCGAATAAGGCCGCTCTTCAATGCTTCATAGAGAGCCTTTTCATCGACCACTCCCCCACGACACGTGTTGATGATAAAGGCTGATCGTTTTATGCGTGACAGTTCTTCCGCACCGATGGATTTTCGCGTACCCTTCGCAAGGGGCACGTGGATTGAAAGATAATCCGCCGCGGCAAAGGTCTCTTCCCTCGAGGCTGACTGCACTCCCTGAGCCTCAAAAACCTCATCAGGGATGAATGGATCGTAGGCCACCACTCTCATCCCGAAACTCATGGCTCTTGCGGTCACCGCTTGAGAGACCCGACCAAAGCCAATCAGGCCCAAGACTGAACCTCTGATACGTTCGCGCGGGCCGGCGGATTTATAATCCCAGATCCCGTTGCGAATCATGCGATCATACTGGAAGAGACCTCTGGCGCAAGAGAGGATCATGGCCATGGCATGATCGGCGACTTCTTCAAAACAGTAGTCCGGGCAATTCACTATCAGGATGCCTTCTTCGGTGGCAGTTTCCAAATCAACGTTATCGAAGCCGGCGCCGCTCATCGAAATGATTTTACATCGTTGAAGAGACCTGATCACCTTCCGTGACAGAGGCGCGTATCCAAGGATGATGGCATCCGCATGCTCGGACAATCGAAGGACTTCGTCTTCATGCCTGCACTGCGCGGCTGTGAAATTGATGCCGAGTGGAGAAAAGATGCCATGCTCGATACTCAAGTCCGGCCATTCGTAATCAGTCAAAACGACATGGAATTGGGATTCATGACTCATCATCGGGTGTTTCTCCTCGTCCTGGTTTTATCCACGAAGCGGACGAAATCTTGACGGGAGCAGTAAGACAATGCAACTCCCACGAAATCGACCACCGTTCGGTCCAAGGCTGATCTACATTATCATATATCAAAATAATGCAATTAATAAAGTTTTTTATTGATCATAAAAACTTATTGTGATATATGACTAATATTACGTTGGCGGCTAGTACTTGCTTGCATAAATCAGAGCAACGTTTATGGAGCTTTTGGAGGCCAACCCTCCAGAGGCGAGTCAAAATCGGTCCAACATGCAGGCGAACTGTCCCCGCGGCATTCCGCGGGACAGCGAGCGAAATTAAAACGCTCCGCCTCCTTCGCCAAAGAATGAACCGGTCTCGAAGAGACATCCTTCGCTCGGTCTTGGTGTTTCTTGTCCAAGCCTGGAGCGTTTCTTTTTCTTCTTTACGGAGTTCTATCGTTGTTGGTTTCATAGTGGAGACCATGAAAAATCATGACGCTGATTCATGTACGCTAGTAATAGCGAGTCAACTAATTTTTTTATGGAAAAGGAATAAATAGCGTTCAATGTCGGAATTAGAAGGCGCATGGTCATAGTTGAGGTCCTCGCCGGCAACCGGCTCAGGCAGTACTGGGCCGCCGGACAGCGACGCACGCAGTGTCTCGAAACAGATTGGTCACGGAACCATTAACATTAGATAAGGCTAATTTTCACACGGAGGGAACAAATGTATTTAACCCAATTTGAAAAAAAGATGTTAGCTGGAGAATTTGGAGTGGGTGACCAGGAAGCGATGAAGCTTTTAGTCGCCATTGGCGACGCCCTGGGAGCCGAGCGCATGGTGGAAATCAGCCGCGCGCATGTATCATTTACGCATTTTCCTTCTGATAAATGGTACACATCCAAAATGCTTGCCGATGGAGCCAGGTGCCGTATCAGCCCGACAAATAATCCATTGTATGATGTTGATTATCTGGAGAAATCAGGATTCGGGGATCCTGTCGGACATAAAGAACACCTAAGAAGCGTCAAGGATACATTTCAGAAACTTGGCATTACGCTCACCTACAGCTGCACCCCTGAAATTCAGCAAAACGTACCACGGTTCGGGGAACATGTTGCCTTTGCCGAATCGAGTGCAACGCCATACGTCAATGCTGTCTGTGGGGCCAGGAGCAATCGGGAATCGGCCAAAAGTGCGTTTGCCGCCGCCGTTACAGGTCGGACACCGCTTTACGGATTCCATTTGGATGAAAACCGATACGGCGACACACTTATCAATGTGGAAACAGCCATTACCGACGATTTTGATTACCACTTGCTAGGATATGTTGCTTCCCAAAAAATGGGATTCGGCGTTCCGGTCTTCACAGGAATGCCAAAAAATCCAACCCAGGAAGAGTTGGTTAGCTTTGGAGCGCAACTGGCCACGGGAGGGTCCGTCGGCATGTATCATATTGTGGGAGTAACCCCGGAAGCACCTGATATAGAAACTGCTTTTCATGGCAATACGCCCCATCGAACGATAACTATAACCTCTAAAGACCTCAATGATGTGCAAAAAAAACTGTCCAAGGGTGGCGATAAAATCGATTTTGTGATGTTTGGATGTCCTCACTACTCCATTACGCAAATAGTCGAAATCGCACGTGATCTTAATGGCAGGCAGATTCACGGGGATATCGATTTCTGGATACTTGCCTCCGCGGCCACCCGCCGGCTGGCCGGCGACATGGGGCTTTTGGATATCATCGAAAAGGCGGGGGGACATATCATGGAAAATACATGCGCCGATGATTCTTGTTGGTGGAAAATATACGGCGGCAAGGTCGGTGTGACCGATAGTGTGAAGGCTGCATATTACACGCCTCGAATGGGTGTGGATTTCCATCTAAGAAGGCGCAGCGAGTGTGTTGAAATCGCGATAAAAGGAGGATTCGTAAATGAGAACCAATGAACATGTATTTACTTGTCATAGGATATCCGGGGATGATGTTGTCGAAGGGAAAGCGCTGATCAGCCCGGAAGCGATCTGTTTTTATATGGTTGAAGCTGAAACCGGGGTTATCAGCGAAAAGGGACACGCGCTGGAAGGGCAAAGTCTTAAGGACAGAATAGTGATAATGCCAAACGGAAAAGGCAGTTCGGTCGTTCAGGATGAAGGTTTTTTTGCCATGAAAAAAAATAATAGTGGCCCAAAGGCGATAATTGTAAAAGCACCGGATACGGTCCTTGTCGCGGGAACGATTGTGATGGGCTATCCTTTAATCGATCGTGTAGAATCAGATTTTTATGAACTTATCGAAAACGGCGACATTGTCCGTGTGGATTGTAATAAGGAAATAGTTGTGATTCATAAATAAGGAGCTGCCTGGTGATTATAGTGGGTGAATTGATCAACGCCTCCAACAAGATTGTAAACGAGGCCATTGAATAAGAGGACCAGGCGGCCATTGAGAAGTTGGGTAGGGAATAGGCTGAGGCTGGAGCCTATTTACGGAAGGCTGAAGTCCCTCTGGCAGTTTTCACGGACCGCAATCCCGGCTCCAGCCCCAGCACCTCGCGGCTGTTGATGATGGACATGGCCTAGGCGCAGTTTGGTCCGACACCGGCCGAATCCCTGGCCGGCCTGGCCATTAATGTGGTCCGAGTATTGGGAATGGAAGACATCAAGGGGAGTGAAAATCGGCAAATACGCCGATATGGTGCTTTGGAATATCACGGGGCCCACGGGACCGGCCTACCGGACGGGTGGCAATACCTGTCAGGCCGCAATCGAAAAAGGCGAAATCGTAATCGGGAAAAATTCAGAATAGAATTTGTGAAATCATATTTATATTTCACTATCTGCTTATGAGATAATCTCTCTTAACTGACTAACAAATTTTTCAATATGCTCTTGAATGGCATCTTGGGCAAGGCTGAAATCACGACTCTCGATACCATTCATGACTCTCCTAAGGCTATCAAAATGCGAGAACATATTTTTTTTGTTAAATCCTGCATTATACCAATATCTTGACATTAGAGTACGCATGCGATCCACACAACGGGTTAGCTCTTTATTGTGGGCCGCCTCATAAACTGTTTGGTGAAATCTGGTATCCAGTTCAGTCTGAACTTCCAAATCTCTATTGTTTTCCTCTGCTTCTCCAAATCCATCGATAATCTGTCTCAAAGTATGCAAATGCGATTCATTTCGTTTTTCAATGGCCAACTTTACCGCAAACTCTTCAAGTTCTTTTCGCATCTCCACAATTTCGCGGAGATCGGAAAGCTCTAGTGGTGCTACAATGGTACCCATTCGGGGGACAATCTTGATCAAGCCATCATTATGTAGTCTTAAAAGAATATCCCGTAGAGGAGTGCGACTGATCTGAAAACGCTTCATCAAAAAACGCTCGTCCAATTTTGTATTCGGTTTTAGCTCGTTAGCTAGGATCGCGTTCTTAATCTCGGTATATATATGTTCTTTATCTACTGCCATGAAGGGAATGCCTTGAATTTAGTGTCAAAAAATAGTTGCTCAATCTAACACCCTCAATATATCACAAATGTAGTTAATTGTCGATCATTATTCCATGTAGGGCAATTTCTTTCGACCCAACTCGTATCAAATGGAAATTACAGGGATAATTTTATAAGTACACGCGCCGGAAGGCAGGTGGACTTTCCGAGCCCGAGAATTTCAAGGAGGCCCCTCCGGGCCGCCGAGGGAGGCGTTACTTTCCGCCACTTCAAGAAGGGACACCGGCAGGTTGAACATGCCAGCGAGCGCATTCCCCTACAAAATGCATTCTTTTTGTGGATCAACCATGGCTTTTTAATGTGGATAGACGTTAATTAACGTATTTAGCGCGCATTGGCCCCACTATGAATAAAATCGTTATCAACAATTGATTCATCTGCCTCCAGTGCAAAAAAGCGGCTTTTGAAATAAGTCCACATCGAAAAATTCATTCCTAAAAAACTAGAAAGAAAGGAAAAAGTCACTATTTTCCACCAATCCGGCCGATCAAGTCACCAGCATAGCCGAAAACGCCACCGCCAGCGCGACTTTTAGCGAGGAGATGGATTCCACCACCCTGAGCGCGGCCACTTTTTACCTGAACGATGTCAGCGGCGACGTGTCCTACAATAGCTCCACCAAGACCGCCATCTTCGCGCCTTTGGCGAGCCTGGCCTACAACACCACATACACCGCCACATAACCACCGACGTTACGGATGCCAGCGGAAACAACTTGGCCGCCGCTTATACCTGGTCCTTCATCCTCGGGACTAATCCGACGATTTTTTTATCCTTGGCTTTTTCGCCTTTTTCTCCAAAGAAATTTTTCTAAACAACGTCGTTTGGACGTATAATACCCAGTCATTGATAATCAACCATTCGGAGAGACTATGATTTTCCTTGCTGACCTTCTGTTGCCCCACGCGGAAAGAGCATGCCGCGTCGCGTTTAAAAAACAAATTGAAAAAAATGATCCATTTGTCATCCGACTTCAGGAACCATGCATCTTACAAAGAACCGGCGCATAGATTAAGAGGATATGATTTTTGGACAGCACGCCGCCATATGCCGAAAAACCGCAGGAGGTCGAAGCTGACTCCGCAGCCGCGAAGGAAGTTGCAAGGCTGCTGGTAAAAATTATGTTTATTCGCAAGGCGAAGGTTTCACGGAACAATAAACTTACAGGCAGAAACCGACTCAAGTCTTTGAAAAAAAATATGTTTGGCGGCGTTGTCGGCAATGTTCTTGAATGGTACGATTTTGCGATTTTTGGCTTTTTGGCCCCCCTAATCGGAGAGAAGTTCTTTCCTTCGAACGACCCTTTGGATTCACTCCTTAGCGCGTTCAGCGTTTTTGCGGCAGCCTACCTCGTACGGCCTCTTGGAGGAATATTATTCGGCTACATCGGCGACCAATTCGGTCGCCAGAAAGCTCTCCAACTTTCAGTGATGATGATGGCCGTGCCCACATTTCTTATCGGCCTTTTACCCACCCATGCGGAGATCGGATCGTTAGCTCCCGTCATTCTCGTTTTGCTGCGCCTAGCACAAGGGCTATCCGTGGGGGGGGAGTATGTCGGATCGATAGCCTTTGTCGCCGAGACGGCCCCGGTCGAACAACGAGGTTATTTCAGCAGTTGGACCTTTTCGAGTTGCTATGGCGGAATGATGTTGGGTTCGCTGAGTGCTGTTAGTCTCAACGCCATTCTGGGGCCTCAGGCCATGGCGAACTGGGGTTGGCGCTTGCCATTTCTTTCGGGAATAATCATTGGCATCGTGGGCCTTTGGATGCGCAAAGAACTTACAGAAACACCCGTTTTTGAAAAAATGAAAGCAGAGGGTACTATCGGCGGCAATCCCCTTGCGGAAGCGGTGCGACTGGTCCCCGAGCGCATCTTCCACGCCTCGATGTTGGTCATTCTCGTAGGCGGCGGATTCTACCTCCTTTTTATTTGGTGGCCTACGCTTTTGAG
>JADFXS010000482.1 GCA_015233515.1 Deltaproteobacteria bacterium
TCAGCGCTAGGAAATCCCGGGTTGCCTATGGGAATTTTCCTCAAATTGGGTGAGCTTATGTGAAAATAGCCCCGTCCGCCGCCGTTACCCCGCAAGGGCGATATGCCCCCGGCCATATTAAATAAGCCAGCCAGGAGCTAAAAAAAGGGAAACCCCAAAAATGGCCCTTTAATGGATCCAATTTCTCGGCAGAGAATCTGGCCGCCGATCGGGAGCAGCGAAAGAGCGAAGATGATATCTTGGTCATTATGGTCATAGGTCAGGTCGTTGTTAGTGCGTGTCGGTTCAATTGATCAAAACGATGGATTCTTTTCGATAAGTCATAGGACTTGCATCCATCACATTTTTTTGGCGTCCGCCAGGTGGAAACGAACGCCTACTTCCAAGAATTTTCTGGTATAGCCTTGAGGTAATGGCGGTAACGGGGATGACCGTTTGATCGCCTTCATGGTTGAATCGTCAAAGTACTCGTCGCCGGACTTCTTTTCAAACCAGGCGTCATCAACCCGGCCGTCCTGCATAATCCGAATAATTACAACCGCCTCAAGGAGGTTACGCTTTTTAACCATATTTTCCGGCACAATCCAATTGTTCCGGACCTTATTCCAAACTTCTACGTAATAAAGCTTAAATTTCAGCCCAACGCCGCCGCCCATATCCTCGCCGGACCCGCCTGAATTTCGACTTGGCCCACCAGGACCCCGGCCTGGACCGCCGCCGGGCTGGACCACTCCACCGGATTTGGCCCTAACCTTCTGTTCAATCCCGGCAATGGCCGAATCAAGTCCTTTTTGCTGCTCGATCCTGGCGATAGCCGAGTCAATCCCTTGCTGCTGCCGCTGGATCTTGGAGATAGCCGAGGATATTTCTTTGTCTCGGGTCTTGTCATCGACCTGATCATCTTCCGAGGCCGTGGCTTTATCCTTTTGTTTGACTTTAGCTTCGGCTTTTGGCTCTGGTTTGGACGCCACCTTCGACTTCGGTTCCGGTTTGGTTTCGGGTTTGGGTTCCGGCTTGGGCTCCGGTTTCGGTTCCGGTTTTTTCGGCTCGGGCTTCGGTTTCGGTTTGGGCTCCAGTTTGGGTATCGGTTCCGGTTTCGGCTCAGGTTTCTTCGGTTCCGGCTTAGGCTTAGGCTTTTTGTCCTGAAGATTCTTTATGGCCTCGTCAAGCAGCTTGGCCGAATCAGGAGGCGGTTTAGGCTGATCTTTTTTTAAAGGAATTCGTTTAACTTCCTCCTGAGCTTTCTTTTCCGGCGCCTTGGGGATCGGAATCAGTTCAGAACCTTTTTTGGCCACAGAAGTTTTGGCGGCCGGTTTCTCCGCCTCTTCAGCCTGCTCCTCCCTTGCCTGGGCCCGTCTCATCTCTTTACGAGGACCGCCTGCCGGCGGGGGATTGGACTTTCCCGTTGACAGACTGACCAGGTCAACCACCATCGGATCAATTAATACAGGTGGCTGGTTGAATAAGTGAGGCTGAAGCAAAAAAAGGGCAAAGATCGCCGCGTGAAACAAGATGGACACCCAGAGGGTGTGGATCAGTTTTTCTTCCGATTGGCTGTTCCCATAAGGCGGACTAACGGCGGCGCTCATCTTTTTTCTTTGTTTCCAATGGTTCGGTCACCATCCCCAGCTTTGTGACACCGGCGGCTCGGATCTCGGCCATGACCTGGACCACATAGCCATAGGGAAGTGACTCGTCTGCCCGAAGAAAAACTTCTTTATTGGTTCTTGTTTCTAAAACCCGCTGGATCTTAAGTTGGAGACTGGCCATATCTACCTGAAACTCATCGAGCAGAATCTTTTTATCCCGGCCAATGGTCACCACCAGACGTTCCTGCTCGGCGCTAGGCATGGCGGTTGATTCGGTTTGAGGCAGTTTCACATCCACCCCTTGCGTCATCATGGGCGCCGTGACCATAAATATAACCAGAAGAACCAACATCACGTCAACCAATGGCGTGACGTTTATCTCCGACACCAATCCTTTGCTGGAACCACCATTCCCTTGCATGCCGTCAAAGCCTCCAGTCAGGCTCGGGGCCAACCGGTAGTTAGACGATCTTCGGCTGCCCGGCCTTTTTCAACTCGTTGCGCTCGATAATATTTAGGAAATCGGAAGAAAAATTGTTCATCACCGTCTCTATGACTTTAACCTTGCTGGAATAATAGTTATAGGCGATAACCGCCGGAATGGCGGCGGCTAACCCGGCGGCCGTGGCAATCAGGGCCTCGGAAATACCGGGGGCCACCACGGCCAGATTGGCCGAACCCCGCAGTCCAATTCCCCGGAAGGAAGCCATAATCCCCCAGACCGTGCCAAACAGCCCGATGAACGGGGTGGCGTTGCCGGTCGTGGCCAGAAAAGGCAAGGCCCGTTCCAGCTTAGTTATCTGATTCGTCACCGTACTGCGCAGGGCCCGGCGGATATTGTCCAATCCACCCATCATCGGCCCTGCGGCCAGGGCTGAGGAGTCCAACGCTTCATCAGGAGGCGGATAGACTTTAGTTCGCCCTTGACCTCTTCTGTTTCTCTTCTTGACATTTCCCGGTAGGTGTTGATACTGCCTTTAAGCTCAGCATAGCCTGTTCTGACTTCGCCTCTGAGCTCAGCGATGTCAGCCTTCAGTTCCCCTCTGACCTCCTCAAGGTCCCTTTTAGACATCTCCCGCAGGGTATTGATGCTTCCCCGGATACCGGCAATGTCAACATTAAGCTCTGCAATATCGGACTTGGTAGCCTCTCTGGATTCAGCAATATCGGACTTGGTAGCCTCTCTGAATTCAGCAATATCGGATTTGGTAGCCTCTCTGAATTCCGCAATATCGGACTTTGTGGC
>JADFXS010000483.1:0-519 GCA_015233515.1 Deltaproteobacteria bacterium
CTATAAGAACCAAGTCGAGCGATTTTGTTCTTTTAAATTGTTATCGTTAACAGGCGCGCCCGGATAGATTCTCCATGCCGGCCTCTTTTTCCGATACCGGCACTTAATAAAGTTTTGCCGTCACTGACTCACAGTTCAATATCCGAGTCAGGTTTCTTGAGAGCCGCCTCGTGGCTGGTGGAGGTTTCCGCCTGTTTGCCCTGACCCAATTTTTCCACCAGACTGACAAAAGGTTTGAAAAGATCGATGGGTATGGGAAAGATGGTCGTGCTGTTGTTTTCCGCGGCTACTTCACTTAAGGTTTGGAGGTACCTCAATTGCAAGGCCACGGGGTATTCGGAAATAATGCGAGCGGCGTCAGTCAGTTTGGCCGCAGCCTGAAATTCGCCTTCCGCATTGATGACCTTGGCGCGCCTTTCTCGTTCAGCTTCGGCTTGTTTGGCCATGGCCCGCTGCATGTCTTGGGGCAGGTCAATGTGTTTGACTTCCACATTCGAGACCTTGATACCACCGGGATCG
>JADFXS010000483.1:542-2831 GCA_015233515.1 Deltaproteobacteria bacterium
CAAATATTCCTGAAGCTTGCTGTTGATGTGCTCCCGTTGGCTCAGGAGCTGATCCAGTTCGGCCTGGCCGCAGACACTGCGCAGCGAGGTTTGGGCCAGCTGGGAGGTGGCGATAAGGAAATTTTCAATTTGAACAATGGAATTGATGGGGTCCACGACCCGGAAATAGACTACGGCATTGACCTTGACCGAGACATTGTCCCGAGTGATGACGTCCTGGGGCGGAACATCCATGACCACCAGTCGTAAGCTGACCGTGATCATTCGGTCGACGATCGGGATGAGGATAATAAGACCCGGCCCCTTGGCTCCGATGACACGTCCCAGACGAAAGACGACCCCACGCTCGTACTCCCGCAAAATCCGGACAGATGAAGCCAGGAACATCACCACCAGAATAATAATGACTATTAACGCAGGCATAATCCCCCTCCGCCCCTTTAGGGGTTAACAAGTGTTATCAAGATTTATTAGTGATATTAAGCTGGTCCCGACGGATCCCGTCGAACCTTCAAGGTCAAACCCTCCACGGAAGTCACTTCAATCACATCGCCCGGCGTCAAACGATCATCACTGACCGCCAACCACCATTCCCCATGGACCAGGACCTTGCCTTGACGGCCTTGCCAGATTTTGACCGGCCCTTTCAGACCGATCAGCCCGGCAACTCCGCTCCGGGAGATTTTCGTATGGGCTTTGACGACCAGGCCGGTCACTATGATGAAAAATGCGGCCACCGTGGCGACCACCGGGATCATAACACTCCAGGAAACACTGACGTATTCTTCCGGAGTAAATAAAAATATCGAACCCATGGTCAGGCTGATGATCCCGCCTAGGCTCAAGAGTCCGTGGGAAGTCACTTTTATTTCCAACAGGAACAATATCGCGCCTAGAAGGATCAGTAAAAGGCCCGCATAGTTGATCGGCAGCATTTGAAAGGAATAAAACGCCAGGATCAGGCAGACTCCACCCACCACGCCGGGGAAAATGGCTCCGGGGTTGGCCAGTTCAAAATAAAGGCCGGCTAAACCCAGCATCATCAGAATGTAGGCGATGTTGGGATCAGCCAAAGTCCGCAGCAGCTGGTCACGCCAAGTTTCGGCTATTTCCACGACTTTAACTCCGGCGGTTTTCAAGGTTACATCCAGGGACGCCCGTTTGACATGCCGATTATTCAATTTCGTCAGCAGATCTTGCCGGTCCTGAGCCACCATATCCACCACGTTCAATTGGACCGCCTCGGTAGCGGTGACTGAAATGCTTTGTTCCACCGCCTTCTTAGCCCATTCGACGTTTCGGTTTCGCTCCTTGGCCAGACCTTGGGCAAAAGCCACCATATCGTTCAATATCTTCTTTTCCATCTGGCCGGATATATCCTGACCGCCGGCTTCCACCGGATGAGCAGCGCCGATGTTAGTCCCAGGGGCCATGGCGGCCACATCGGCGGCCAAGGTCACCATGACTCCGGCCGAGGCCGCTTGAGCTCCGGAGGGGGCCACATAGATGATAATTGGCAAGGGCGCGTTCAGGATAGCTTTGACCATGGTGCGCATAGCGGCGGCCAGGCCGCCGGGAGTATCCAATTCGACGAGCAAAGCCTGGGCGCCTCCGGCCCGGGCCTGGACTATGGCATCGCTAAGAAACTTGGCCGTTCCCGGACTGATGGCTCCTTCGATGCGAATGGCATGGATGGGGGCCGGGGCTTCATCGGCCGCGACCAGGACCGGGAGAACCGCCCAGAGTCCCAACCCGATCAGTGTGACCCCGATTATGACCTGTTTTAGTCGATGAGGAAGATTTAACATCATAAAATTATTGTCTCTAAAGATAGCTCCGGGTGCAATAGATAAAATTCAAAGATCGAAGCGGGTAGGGAGACTTAATTCAAATTTTATTGTTAACTATCTAATATTAAATATTTTATTCTTTTTATTTCTTTGTCGTTTTATTTGGTTTTACGAAAATAATTGTTCTCGGCGGGAAAATGATACGCCTTTTTAAAAATATTCTCCTCGCAAATGAACCAGAGGCTTGACCGAACCTAGTCCGATATGCTTTTTATTTCAGGAGATAGGAAAAAATATGGCTGATAAGCCAATATTTTATAATGTCGAATCCCTACGAATAATTGAAACTCTCGAAAGGAGGTTTTGATGCAGGGTCAAAAACGTCAAGCCGTCGAAAAGTACCTGCAGGCCCAACAGGCTCAACTTGGACTCAGCAATGAAGAAATACAGAACCTGGTCCAACAATCTCCCCCGGAAAGAGAGGGAGTTCACGAATTTT
>JADFXS010000484.1:0-807 GCA_015233515.1 Deltaproteobacteria bacterium
CCACTTCCATGACACCCAGGGCCCGGGCTTCGCGGCCGGTTCCGATAATACCCACCGTAAACTCCCGACCCGGCAGATATGTTTCCACCAGCACCGGTTGTCGATATTTGGCCAACAAGTAGCGGCAGGCTTCCTCCAGTTCGGCGTGATTCAGGATTTTGGAGGCCGGAGTGACTCCCTTGCCGGTCCCTTCGGCCACCGGTTTAGCAAAAAGGGGAAACGGCAAGTTTACGTCAGCGTAACTATGACTTTCCTTCCCAGGATCGGCTTTTATTGGCCAGCTTGACTGAATTGAGCCTGTCCTGCTGGCGATTGTTCGGCCTCAAGGGCTGGGCTCGAGTGGACTTTCGGGTCGGCCAGGCAGGTCGACCGTGGATTTTGGAAGTGAACGCCAATCCTTGCCTGTCCAGCGATGCGGGATTTCTTGCCGCCGCTGGTCGCGCCGGATTGGATCATCATGAAGTCGTGCGCCGGATATTGGCGAGCGTTTAAGAAACGTAGAGGTGGATGTCTTAGAAGTGGCGTATGAAAACTTGAACATCCAGGCGACCGCTGACACCGAATCTTGCCGCGGGGCTAGTGAGCAAAAAAAATTAAAGCAGTTTCAAGATTCCGGGCAGCGAGCCGCGGAGAACTTCAATATTTCTTTTCGCACTCAGGTCAGGTCCGACGATCAGGAGATTGTTCGTAACTTGTGTGAGTCCACGGATTTTTTCCGTCCCGATGAAGTAGACGTGGCCGTAGAGTTGGTTCAGGAGAATTTATCCCGGGGAATCGCTAGTGGATATTATTTCATATTTGCGGAAC
>JADFXS010000484.1:846-2830 GCA_015233515.1 Deltaproteobacteria bacterium
TTCCATAGCCTGCACTTTAGGTAGTCGGGGTTTATATTGGTATGTGGTGGATAACGCTTTCCGCGGACACGGCGAGGGACTACTGTTGCTGTAAGCCACGGCCGCGCAGGTTATCGTCGCCGGAGGCCGGCGTATTTATGTCGAATCCTCTTCTCAACCACGTTATCTGCCGACCAGGACTTTGTATGCGCGCCATGGGTACTCAAAAGACGCGGTTTTGTTCGACTTTTACGCCCCCGGCGATGCCAAGGTTATTTACGTCCGAGACTTACAGTCTTTTAAGAAACAGAACATCGGGGCCGTTTCAGATTGCTATGACTTGCCTCCCAATGGAGCGTAGGGCGTCATTTCGATGAGCGGCGCGAGCCGCGAAGAGAAAGCTCTAAGGCCAAAATATCTTCCTTGAAAACAACGGAGGTTTCTCGCATCGAAATGCCGGTAAGCGGGCGTTTCCCGGCGCCATGGCTCAGCTCTCGGCGCGGGTCGGGCTCTTCTATATCAAGAAGAAGGCCCGACCCCGGTAATTACCGCCTTGGAGCAACAGGATGCCTAAATTCTGGCCGGTACGCGTATCTCATGATATCGGCTTCTCGAAGAATCACAAATACATCCGAGGGCCAACCCGCCGGGGCGGGCAAAAATCGCTCCCGTTAGGCGTTTTGCTAAGGACTCGACCGCCATGGCCTTCGCGCCGGCGGATTCCGCGCCACGTCCGTGATTAGACGGAGGATGTGAGATCGAGGTCGAGCCTTCTCATGGGAAAAGTTTTTAGTCAGGATTCATGCGTTTATTAAACGATAAATCCTGATAACCAAATCGGGATTAGTTGACCGAGTCCTTAAGGGTCTTGCCGGCCTTGAATTTGATCGCCTTGCAGGCGGGGATGTCGATTTCCTCACCGGTCCTGGGGTTACGGCCGGTCCGGGCCGCGCGGGTAGTCACGCTGAAAGTTCCTAACCCGGACAGGGCGATGCTGCGTCCTTCTTCCAATTCGGTTTTCACGCTTTCGATAATAGCATTAAAAGCTTTTTCCGCCTGGGCAGTCTTCAATTCGGCTTGTTCGGCAATTTTGGCCACCAATTCTGCCTTGGTCATTACATTTTCCTCCTCAATTGGAAATTTTTTATTTCAGGTGTAGTAGTGTGGAGTCCCTCGTGATTACCCATTATCGCCCATGGTAATCGTCCGGTTACTTTCTCCTAAAATCTCTAACGGTGTCAATTGTTATTCTCCAATAAAAAGACCAACTCCCGGGCCGACTGGATCATAGCCTCCCGGCCGGTCAGCCCTTGAATCGCTTGGCCGGTGATTTTATCTATAAACCCCGGTTCTTTTTCCGCTAGAATATACTTATAATCGACTGTAAGTTCCTCGCCGGATTTCATATCTCGCCGAGCGAAAAATACTCCGCAATGATATAACAGACTAGGTTCGTTGGAATGATTGATATAATCTTCATCTTCCATTCTGGTTTGATTATATATGCATAGATGACCGATCCACCGGCAGCCGGTCCTGGCCGCCAGTTCATCTCCGGCCTTGATTAGGTCTGTATAATCCTTTTCAGGCAATATGGTTTCGTCGTGAGTATAAATGGCTACCAGGCGGCCTCGATCAACCATTTCTTCCACGAACAAACCCAGACCTTCAATAGGTGAGGGACGGATTGAAGCTTTTACCAGAATCACGATTTTTATTCAGCACCCTCTGGCTTCGGGCCGGCAACTCGGAGGCCGCGAAGCAGATCGGTATTAAATATGGTGAAAATTCCTGGATCACCGTTTTAATCACGACCGCCGGCCCTTGGCAATCTTGAACAACCTACGGCTGTCCTTGAAGTTGTCCTCCCGGATTCAAGAGGGCTTCGCCCTTGTTACCTAATTATTTGCAGGAAATCAAGATTGATTTTAATCGGATCAAATCCTAAGATGCTCCAAATTTAGGAAATTAAACCTCTATGGCAATAAAAAGTAAAAAAACGAAA
>JADFXS010000046.1 GCA_015233515.1 Deltaproteobacteria bacterium
GTGCGAGACTCCGCGACGAAACACAAAGAAATGCGGCAAATATGAAAACCACCGCGGCAGCATTGTTTTTGAGCTAATACGCCACTAATTTACAGCTCAATAAACGCGGTAGAATAAAAGAATCAATGATATTCCACCAGCACACAAAACCGAAAGGAGCTTTTAGATGAGCCGGAGCATACGGCCGCCTCTTCTTCAAAAGGGCTTTATACTGAACGGGAAATGGGAAATCCTGAGCCACATAGCTACGGGCGGTAAAGGCGAGGTCTACCGAGCCAAGCAGTTGAACCTTGATCGTGAAGTGGCCATAAAGATCATTTCGCCGGAATTCATCGAATCCCTTGAAGAAGATGAAGAGGAACTGAAAGCTGAAATGGGTCGTTTCAAGCGGGAAGTATTGGCTATGGCCCAGGCCCGTCACCCCAACGTGTTACAGGTTTATGATTATGACAACGCCGAGTTTCAAGGCCATCAGTTCGAATACATTGCCATGGAGTACATACCCGGGTCCACTTTACGCCTTACCATGCCCGCTGAAGGTTTAGGCCACAATGAGAAAGAAATGAGTGAATGGATCGCCAAATACTTCTTTCCTGTTCTCGATGGGGTGGAGGCCATACACAATCTCGGAATGGTGCATCGCGATCTTAAACCAGAAAACGTGCTTTTGGATGGCGATTCCCCGAAAATTTCAGATTTCGGATTAGCCGGCGGGAAGTTCTGGGAACCTATTACGAGGAGCCACCATGCCCTCGGCACAATTATTTACATGGCTCCAGAGCAATTTTCGGATATGGGATTGACCGACGCCAGAGCCGATGTTTATGCATTGGGAAAGATCCTCTTCGAAGCCACCGCCGGGAAGATGGGCAAAGGCACTACTTTTCCTTTGCAGACCGTTTCGTTGGCCGACCCGAGCACGCCCATTTTAAAACAACTGGATCAGATCATACAACAAGCCACCGCTAAAAACCCAAACGACAGATTGCCCTCGGTCAAGGAATTACGCCGTGCGCTTGAGCGTTTGTTGAATCAATTGGAGTTGGCCACGGCAGGTCATGCCGATATTTTGCTTGAAAATTCCAAGCCTAAGAAAATTAAAAATCTCTTCCCCCTGGGATTAGCCGGCATCATGGCGGTTCTTTTATTCGCCGGGGTTTATTACCATTTCAAAGGCCAATCCAATCGGACGATAACTGAGTCAGCGCCAAAGTCTCAAATGACTGCGCCTTCAGATCAACCATCGGTTCATGTGGCCGATTCTTCCCAGCTTCCTAAAGCACCAGGTTCGCAATACCTAGGTCGGGACGGCGCCTCGTTGCGTTTTGTTCCAGGTGGAAAATTCCTTCTAAAAGACGGCGCCGGTAAGGGGGCGGACAAACTGGTTTTCACGGCTTCTTTCTTTATGGACGAAAACGAAGTCACGAATCAACAATACGTGGACTTCTTAAATAAGCAGTTATCGAAAATAAAAACCGAAGAAAAAGTAGTCAGCGGAGAAGGAGGAATATGGCTGTATTTAGGTGAAATCAAGGAGGGTTATGAGCCGATTTTATATAGAGAAGGCTCGTTTATAGTTAACGGCCCGCAACATACCGCCTGCCCGGTTGTCCGGGTTACAGCTTATGGAGCCGAGGCCTATGCCCGCTTTTATGGAAGAACCCTGCCTACGGTTAGCGAGTGGCTGCATGCTGCCACCGCTCGGCATGCGGAAACCGAAAAATCTGTAACTGTGAGCTTCGGAAAGGCCGACCAACCTGAAGGCAGTATGTCATCAATGGATTCACATATGGAAAGACCTGGAACTCCAATCCCGCCAAAACTTGTTGACATCACACCCTCACCGGTGGGCCAAACCCCACCCAATGAATATGGCATTATTGGTCTGGATGCTAACATCAGTGAATGGGCTGTTGAATCCATGGGAAACATAGGAAAGGTTCGTTATCTTATCATCGGGGGTGTGGAAGGTGGGCTGGCGGCGCCTTCATCGCGAGCAATTGAAAGAAATCCCTGGGAAGCCTTTGGAACCGTTGGGTTCCGTACGATTTTCCGTGTGGATTAGATAGTGCCGGCGTCATCGATTCCGCATGGCCCTTTGTCACGGATAGGCGTAATATCAGGTATACATAGTAATCTCCCGGCGCTGCAAATCGCCTTGCAGGTTTTGAAGGAAGAAAAAGTTGAAAACATAGTGCTTTGCGGGGATATTGTCGGTTATGGGGACTCGCCCAATGAATGTTGCGAAATGATCCGCGCGCTCAATTGTCCAGTGGTGGTCGGTAATCATGACCGGGCGGTCGCAGGCCTCACCGAGTACAAATACTCATTCAGCTCCGGCGCAGTAGCGGGCATCGAATACACAAAGCGTTTAATCACAGCTGCAAATCGTGCTTGGTTAAAAAGGCTCCCGCTCATTTATAAGCAAGATGATCTCGTTTTTGTTCATGCCACTCCCAAGCATCCCGACAGGTGGCATTATCTGAAGCTCGGACCTGCCCACGAAAATACGATGTGGGAAGATTTATATAGTAATTTTAGGCATTTTCAAGGAGAAATTTGCTTTATTGGGCATTCCCATACACCGGCTCTGTTCTTGGAAATCGATCCGAAGCAGATAAAAGTGATAACGCCGGATAAACCATTTTATCAACTCGGTGGCCACCGAGCCATTGTGGACGTCGGCAGTGTCGGTCATCCGCGAGACCAATCAAATATAGCAAGCTTAGTTATCTGTGATCGTGAAGAGAGGACAGTTCATTTCAAACACTTTTTTATATAGTATCTGGGGAGACGGACTATAAAGTCTGTCCCATCTTTCCCGCTGGAGTTGACTTGGATATCCCCCCCATTCGCCTTTGTGAAAAGTAAGGCGATGGTGGTTCCCAGCCCAGTCCCTCCACGTCCATGTTTAGTCGTATTGTATTTTTCAAAGATAGTTTTCAGCCTTTCCGGCGGTATGGGCGCGCCGTAATTATGAATACTCACGCAGATAAATCGGTCCTGGTTGTACATTTTAATATTGATCGGCCCATCATGATGTTCCCAGGCGTTTTTAATCAAATTTTTGAAGACTCGCTGCATTTTTTCAGGATCGTGTGGTACTGTTGAGTTAATTTCCGGGGAGATGGACAACTCACTGATTAATTCTTTATCAGGGCACTCTCCTTTGAGAGCGTTACGTGCTTCGTTGATAGACGCTTCCAACGTTATAGTCAGCTCCATCTCGATAGTCCAGAGTTCAATTTTTCCCATTTCATATTTCTGAACTTCTCTAGTCATGTCTAAAACTAGATTTAACGTTTGTGCGCTTTCTCTTATAATAGATAGATATTCGCTCCTAGTTTGATCGTCGAGAAAAGGTCCTTTTTCGATCAACAGCTGCGAAAAACCCAAAATCGGATTAAGAGGACTTTTAATCTCGTGGCGTATGAATGATTCCCACTCATTCTTAAGTTTAGCCAACTCTTTTTCATGGGAAATATCGCGAAAGGTTTCGACCGCTCCGACTATATTACGATTTTCGTCCCTTAAAAATTGAACATTCTTCCTGATGGGGATAGTGAGGCCGTTTGGTAAATCCAGGATATCTTCAACGTCGCGGATGGCCTCTTCGGTTCCAACACCTTGCAAGCGACATATTTTCCGGCAATCATCCGAGTTAATCAATGAGGTGCAGTTGAGACCTATTATTTTTTCGGGAGGCAAACTTAATAGGTTGATAAGCCTTTGGTTGGCCAGAGTAATTCGACAGTTTGCATCAACCGCTAAAAGGTATTCACTTTGAGCGTCCATTATGGCCTGGAGCTTGTTTTTTTCTTGCTCTTGAAGGTTGATGGCCGTGATGAGCGAGGTCGCCATATGGTTGAAACCTTCAGCCATGACCCCGATCTCGTCATTGGCTCCATCCTTGGCCCTGATCGAGTAATTACCACCAGCCAGCAAAGCGGAAGTTTGTGATAATTTTTTAATTCTACGAATGACCAGATGATTTAAAGATAGGAAAAGGGCGGCAATCAGAATAACCCAGGCGGTAGACCCGGCGATAATGACGGTATATTTAAGCATGTTTAGATCTTCGTTGAGGTCGGCTAATTGCATTATGGCGATTAGAGATCCCCTATAAGTTTCGTGGTCAAAAACAGGAAAAGCCAGGGCCCATGCGTCTGATTCCTTAATTCTCATCAGCGTTAATTCTCTACTTTTAACCAGAACTGCAATCTTATCCTTAAGGAGTTCCTCAGGCTGTGCCAATTTTAAAAATTCGCCTTTATGATCAACCAGAAACAATTTTAAAATCTCAGGCCGTTGACTTATATATTTATCAATGTACTCCTTGAAATTTTGGTTAGCAGTGGCTTCATCATTTTGGGCCGCGGTGAGAATTTCATTTGTTGCTGACGCAGAGAAATGAGATTGCTGCTTGGCGGCCATGTTTTTCAGGTGGTTGGTTAGGAGGGTGTGAAGAATAATTTCTTGAGCGATTAAGGAAACCAATCCGGTAAAAAACACTATCAGGAAAACTTTAAAACGTATGGAACTATAGGGACGATAAGAAGGGCCTTTATTTTCGATCGCCACGGGAGCAACTCCTACCTGGTTTTGAGTCGTGATTATGCGACGTAAGCCTTGATTTCCTCGTTTTTCAACCTTGACGCCGCCTTGAAACAGATCTTCGACTTTGAACCTATTGGGATAGTGTTTTTTTCAATTTCTTAAATCCCTCAAGTTAAACCTGCCAATTGCATACATCATTTTCGACGTTTTTCATGTCGTAAATGGACAGCAGGCCCAACGTGTTGACAATAATAAACAGAATACCGAAGCCAATCCCGATCTGAGCTCACAATTTAAATTTTTTCATGCCCACTCCCCGTCTCGCGCGTTAGAGCCAAGTTTGATTACTCAACAAGTGTCATGAGTTTGAACGGAAATTATACACCATCATTCCGGGTTTCGCCGCCTCATTCCGGAAGACGCTGAAAAATTAGAGTTAGTGTTGGAATTGCGCTGGGCGGACTTGGCCGCCCCGAGGATAGAGAGAAACCGGATTATCATTAGGGATGCGGAGGTCGGATCACTGGCTGTAATCCATGCCGTGACCCATGTCACCCATCATCATGCCCGGGCCGCCCATGCCATCGCGCATACCCTGCCCATGCATCTCGCCGCCGGGCATGCCCCGATAGGATTGGGGCTGCCAGTCGGGATTGGCTTTCTTGTAATCGATGATGGCCGCTAACCTCTTCTGGGCCATTTCGTTGTGCAGCTTGGTGATCTCTCCCTGCAGGGCCTTGGCCTTGGTCTCATCGACGGGCGAGGCGCTCAGAAGATTCCGCAGTTCCAAGCGCTTTTGCTGCATGTCCGTGCGAAGTTTGGACGTTTCCTCATAGAACTTGCTCCCTGGTCCAAAGGGTTCCGCGTTCTGTGCCATGGCGGGTCCTGAACCCATGCCGCTGCCGAAACCGTGCATCTGGGCCTGGGCTACCCCCACGGCCACCAGGAAAGTGGCCACGATAGCCAGAATAAAAAGAGTCTTGTTGGTCATTTTATGATCCTCCTTGTTTGGTTCGAGTCATGGCTTAATGTACAGCAACCGGCGTGCCAAGTAGAAATCAGGGAATGTGATGAAAATAACTAGTTGTTATCAAAGAAAAACAATTCGCGGCTCTCTATAGTGACCGGTCTACCCTACGACCTCAGCCCATGCCATTGGATGATTAATCCTCAAGATGAGTGGCTGGTGTAAAATAATTAGACAGGTGGGAGCACGAATCGTTCATGAGCCAAAAAGCCAAACTGCTGTTGACACCGGCCAGGGCGATAATGTCGAGGGTTCCCGGGCCGTCCATTGGTTTACCCATCAGTTCTGAAATTTTTCAGGTTTTTCTTTTGACAGTGCTATATATTCAAGGTGAGAATAAGAACTGACAACCTTGGCCATCAGAGTGCTCCATGCCAATATGGAGCAAAGCAACCCTAATCCACCACTAGGCCGCGAAAAAGGCAATTTATGCGCCTCGTTTCCCGAATGTGGTGATTTACCAAACAAACGGTGATGTGCTTATGTCCATGGGTGTTCGTAATCCAGCGATAATTTTGTCACTGTTCGTCTTGGCGACTTTATTGGCCGGCTGCCAGGCCTCGCCGGTCGCCCCGCCGCCCGAAATTGTCGAGGTATCCGCGGTCCAGGTTCAGGCCCGGACTATCCCGGTACCCCTGACATACATCGGTCTGACGGAAAGCTCCCGCCTGGTGGAAATCCGGGCTCGAGTGGAAGGCATTATCATGGAGCGCACTTTCACCGAAGGTAAAAAAGTGGAAAAAGGGGCGCTCCTTTTTCGCCTGGATCCCAAACCCCTGGAAACGGCCCTGGAAAACAGCCGGGGTTTATTGGCCCAGGAAGAATCCAAATTGGCCAACGCCAAGCGGGTGCTTCAACGGCTGAAATCATTGATTACCGAAAACGCCGTCAGCCAGAAAGATTTGGATGAGGCGATTTTTAGTGAACAGAATTACCTGGCTTCGGTAAAATCGGCCAAGGCCAAAGTAAGGGAGGCCGAACTCAACCTGGGCTATGCCACCATCACCGCTCCGCTCATCGGGATCATCGGCCGGGCGCAAAAGCCTGAAGGCAGTCTGGTTTCCACCGGTACGGACAGCCTGCTCACCACCATTTCCCAACTGGACCCGATTTACGCGAATTTTTCCGTTTCCGCCAAGGAACTCTTAAAATTAGACCAGGAAGCGGAGAGCAAACGGATAATTTTTCCGCCGGAAGGCAAATTCGACGTGGAACTCAGCCTGGAGAACGGCCTGGTTTATCCGCAAACCGGCCAGCTCAATTTTGCCGAACCGAGTGTCAGCCCCGAGACCGGAACCATGAAATTTCGAGCCGAATTCCCCAATCCGGACAAATCACTGGTCCCCGGTCTCTTTGTTCGGATCAAACTCAAGGGCGCCGAGCGTCCGAACGCCATCACCGTGCCGCAGCGGTCGGTTCTTCAAGGCCAGAAGGGTAAATTCGTATATGTGGTCGACAAATCCTCCAAAGCGGAACTGCGCCTGGTGGAAGTCGGCGACTGGTATGATCAGGACTGGATTATCCATTCCGGGGTCACGGCCGGCGACTTGGTGGTGGTGGACGGCGCGATAAAACTGCAGCCCGGCGCCGCGCTCAAGGTTTCGGCCGCGATTCCGGCCCCTTCAGGGTCTCCAAACCCGAAAACGGGAAGCAAGTAATGATCTCCCGCTTCTGTTTAAAGAGACCGGTCCTGACCACGGTTTTTACCATTATTATCATTCTGGCCGGACTGGCGGCCATGCGGGTCCTGCCCATCGCCCAGTATCCGGAAATATCGCCGCCGACTATTTCCGTCAGCACCAGTTACCCTGGAGCCAGCGCCGTCACGGTGGCCAATACCGTGGCCGCGCCCATTGAACAACAATTGTCCGGCTTGGAGAACATGCTTTACTTTCAGTCCAGCAGCTCCAGCAACGGGCAGCTGGCTATTACCATCACCTTTGAAATCGGCTCGGACGTGGATAAAGCGGCCATCGACGTCCGTAACCGGGTTTCCATGGCCGAGCCCGGACTGCCCCAAGATGTTCGCCGAAATGGTGTGACCGTGGCCAAGAAGTCCGGGGACATGCTGCTGGTGGCTTCCCTGCAGTGTCCGGACGGACGTTATGACGATATCTATTTAAGCAATTACGCCTCCTTGAACGTGTTGGATCCCCTCAAACGTCTGCCCGGCGCCGGCGGAGTCCAGATCAACGGCGCGCGCGACTACGCCATGCGTATTTGGTTGGAACCGGGGCGATTGGCGTCCCTGGGACTGACGAGTACCGATGTTTTTAACGCGGTCCAGGAACAAAACTCCCAATATGCCACCGGTCGGATCGGCCAGGAACCCGCGCCCGGGCATCAGGAAATGACCATGGCCGTGACCACCCACGGCCGCTTGAGCGAACCTGAACAGTTCGAAAATATCATCCTCAAGGCCAATGCGGCCGGCTCCATTATTCGGCTGAAAGACGTGGCTAAAGTGGAACTGGGCTCCCAGGAATATGAATTTATCGGCCGGCTCAACAGCGTCCCCACCACCATGATCTCCGTCAATCTCATGCCCGGCGCCAACGCCCTCGATCTGGCCAAGGCGGTGCGGGCCTCCTTGGAGGAACAATCCAAGACTTTCCCGGCCGGCATCACTTATTCCATTCCTTATGACACCACGCGCTTCGTGGAAGTTTCCATAGAAGAAGTGGTCCATACCCTGTTCGAAGCCGTGTTCCTGGTCTTCCTGGTGGTTTACCTGTTCCTGCAAAACTGGCGGGCCACCTTGATTCCCACGCTGGCCGTGCCGGTTTCCTTGATCGGCACCTTTATCGGCATGTATATCCTGAAATATTCCATCAACACCTTGACTTTGTTCGGCATGGTCCTGGCCATCGGCATTGTCGTGGACGATGCGATCGTGGTGGTGGAAAACGTGGAACGGATCATGCACGAAAAGCACCTGACTCCCCTGGAAGCCACCAAGGCGGCCATGGATGAAGTCACCGGGCCGGTCATCGCCATTGTTCTGGTCTTAGTCTCGGTCTTTGTGCCGGTGGCTTTCCTGGGGGGCATGGCGGGTCAGCTTTATAAACAGTTCGCGATCACTATTGCCATTTCCGTGACTTTTTCCGGAGTGACGGCTTTGACCTTCAGTCCGGTCCTGGCCGCCTGGTTGTTGAAACCGGCCGCCGGCCATCCCACGGGGTTTTTCAAATGGTTCAACTCGGCCTTTGAATGGGCTACCGGCGGTTACGTCAAGACCACTGACGGCGTCATCAAACGGCCGATCGCGGCCATGCTGGTTTTTGCCGGACTGCTGGTGATCGCCTGGCAGCTCAATGCCAGACTGCCTTCCAGTTTTGTCCCCCCGGAAGACCAAGGTGTTTTTGTGACCGCGGTCGTATTGCCGGATGCCGCCACGCTGGATCGGACCATGAAGGTCATCGAACCGCTGGAAAAAATCATCAAGGCTCATCCGGCGGTGGACAATATCATCACCTTTGCCGGATTTGACATGCTGGACAACGTGATGCGACCCGGGGCCGCGGCCCTTTACGTCACCTTGAAAGATTGGAGTCAGCGTAAGACCCCGGATCTGATGGTCTTCGGAGTCATGGCCGCCCTGCAGCAACAGTTCGCCGCCATCAAGGAAGCCATGATCGTTCCTTTTAATCTCCCCAGCATTCCCGGCTTGGGGACCACCGGCGGATTTGAGTTCTACGTGCAGAACCGCGGCACAGGACAGATCGAGACTCTGTCCGACGCCACGACCGCGGTCATCCAGAAGGCTGAAGGCCGACCGGAGTTATTCGGTTTGTCCACCACCTTGCGGACCAATGTCCCGGAAGTTTTTATCGACGTGGACCGCAATCAGGCAAAAATGATCGGTGTGCCGATCAGCGATATTTTCGACGCGCTGCAGAGCACGATTGGTTCGCAATATATTAACGATTTCAATAAATTCGGGCGCATATATCGTGTGATGCTCCAGGCCGCGCCCGAATTTCGTTCCAGACCGGAAGATATCGACAAGGTTTTTGTCCGCGGTTCCTCCGGAAAAATGATTCCCCTCAGCACGCTGATCACAACTATCCATACCGCCGGTCCTCAGACTCTCCTGCGCTTCAACGGCTTTTTATCGGCGCAAATTATCGGCAACGCCTCGCCGGGATATAGTTCCGGTCAGGCCATCAAGACCATGGAAGAGATATCCCGCCAAGTTCTACCGCCCGGCCTGTTTTTTGAGTGGGGGGGAGTTTCATATCAGGAAAAGAAAACTGGGGGGCAGTCGGCCACGGTCTTTATTTTTGGCCTAGTCATGGTTTTTCTGATCCTGGCCGCCCAATACGAACGGTGGTCCTTGCCTTTGACCGTTTTACTGGCGGTGCCATTCGGCCTTTTCGGCGCCCTGCTGGCCGTCTGGATACGCGGCATGGAAAACGATGTTTTTTTCCAAATCGGTCTGGTGACCCTGATCGGCCTGGCCGCCAAAAACGCCATCCTTATCGTCGAATTCGCGGTCATGAACCGGGAACATGGAATGCCGGTGGTCGAAGCGGCCCTTCAGGCGGCCCGGATTCGTTTTCGGCCCATTTTGATGACTTCCATGGCTTTTATCCTGGGCGTGGTTCCCCTGGTCACCAGCTCCGGGGCCGGCGCGGCCAGCAGGCATTCCATCGGCACCGGGGTCCTGGGCGGTATGCTGGCGGCCACATTCCTGGCTATTTTTTTCGTCCCCTTGTTTTTTGTGCTGATCATGAAGGTGAGCGACCGGAAACATGAGACCGGCATTCAGCCGGACCATGATGGGGATAAAATTGAAAATCAGGCGGCGAAATGATGTCGGGGCGCGAGCGGATGCATAGAAAACCGGTGAAAAAATTTGCGGCTTGGGCTGTCCGCTGTTTGGGGCTGCTGCTGTTGGTCCTGCTTTCGGCCTGCGCCGTGGGGCCGGATTACCAACGACCGGCGGTGGACACGCCGGATCGTTGGCGGATTTCCCCGGGAGAAGCCACGACTATTGCCAATGTGCGTTGGTGGATGACCTTCGGCGACCCTCGGCTCAACTACCTGGTGGAAACAGCGCTGAAAGAAAACCTGGATTTGCGGAAAGCGGCGGCCGTGGTCCAGGAATATCTGGCCTTGGCGGGCCAGGCTCGAGCCGATTATTTTCCCGAGCTGAATCTGGCGGGCAAATATACCCGCGCCAGGGCCAGCCAGGCGGCCCTGCCCGAAGCTCAGCGCCAGTCGGTGGACCCGCTCTCCACCGAATACCAGGGAACCCTCACGCTGTCCTATGAAATTGATTTTTGGGGTCGAATCCGGCGGGCCAACGAGGCGGCTCAGGCCCAGTTGTTATCGTCCCAGGAAGCTCAACGGGCAACCATAATCACTTTAGTCTCCAGCGTGGTCAACTCCTACATTCAACTTAAGGAACTGGACTTGCGCCTGGAGATCTCCAAACGGACCGTCAAATCCTTGGAAGAATCGCTGCGCATCGCCCGCGCCCGATTCAAGGCCGGGTTGATTTCCGAACTGGATGTCCGCCAGGCCGAAGGAACCCTGGCCACTACCACGGCCACGGTTCCGGATTTAGAAAAGCTTCTGGTGCAAAAGGAAAATGAAATCAGCGTCCTATTAGGTCGTTACCCGGAACCCGTGGAGGTGGGCCTTCGTTTGAAGGACCTGATCATGCCCGCGGTGCCGGCCGGGTTACCTTCGGAACTCCTAGTTCGGCGGCCGGATATCCTCCAGGCCGAACAGAACCTGGTGGCCGCCAACGCCAAGATTGGCCTGGAAAAAGCCGAATACTTTCCCAAGTTCACGCTAACCGGCGCTCTAGGCAACAGTAGTCCGGAATTGAGTTCTTTTTTTTCCGGTCCGGCGAGTCTCTGGCAATTAGGCCTTTCGGTCGCCGCCCCGATTTTCAACGCCGGAAAAATCGCGGACAAAGTGGAAGCCGCCGAAGCTCGAAGCAAACAAGCTGAATATGATTATCGCAAGACCGCGCTGACCGCTTTCAAGGAAGTGGAAAACGCCCTCATCGGCAACCGGAAAACCCAGGAACAAGTCAGCGCCGTCACTCACCAAGTTAAAGCGCAACAACAATATTTACATATCGCCAGACTCCGTTATGATAACGGGCAGACCAGTTATCTGGAAGTCTTGGATGCGCAGCGACAGCTTTTCAGCGCGGAAAACGATCTGGCTCAGGCCCAGAGCAGCCGTATCCAGGCCATGGTGGAATTATACAAAGCCCTGGGCGGCGGTTGGTGGCCGTAATTGGCCGCTAAGGGAGAAATCCGCATAATGATTTTGGATGGGGCAGGTTGGCACCGGGCTAAAGACCTGAAAGCGGCCGAGTTTGGCTTTGCGGGTGCGGGAAAACTCGGAATGCGCGACGCCGGTCAATCTTTCGGCTTCGCGGGTCGATAGACCGTACTTCGGGCCAGAGGCGGATTTGAATTAAGCAACCTTCGGCATCAGGCGCTCAACGACGATGCCATCCGCCCGCTTGCGCATCAGGGCCAGGTCATAATTCATCTGCATTCGAAGCCACGTTTCCGCCGTGCCGCCAAAGGCTTTTTCAAAGCGGATCGCCATCTCCGGCGTAATGCTGCTGCGACCGGCCACGACGTTGTGAAGCTGCTGGCGGGTGATGCCAAGCCCCTTGGCCGCCTCCGCCACGCTTAGGCCAAGATCGTCAAGGCACTCCTTGACGAGAAGGCCGGGATGGGCGGGGTTTTTCATCTCCATGTTTTTATCTCCTTCAATGGTATTCGACTAAATCCACGTCGAAAGCGCATCCATCTTCAAACCTGAAGATTATTCGCCAATTCGCGCGAACCGTTACCGAGAACAAGCCTTTCAAATCTCCCTTAAGGACATGCAAGCGGAAGGTCGGCAGGTTCATGCCCTCGATCTCTTCCGCCGCGTGCAGGGTCGAGAGAATGAGCCGGATGCGCTCCAACATGTCCGCCGACAATTTGCTGCCGTCGTCATCCTCGAAAAATCGCCGCAATCCTTTATGTCGGAAACTTTTTATCATTGCCTAATTGTAAACTGTAAAATTACATTTTACAAGAGTTTGCTGGCAAACTAACGCTTACCTTCACGGGGGAAAAGGTCTGAAATGGTATTACCTTTGTCTTGTTTTCCTCAACCGTCAACCGCCACAGTTGAAACTCTTCGGGGGCAGCCTTCTTTTCAAACTTCCGAGCCAGGGCGATTTCATCCAAAAGCCAGTAAGCACAAGCCGTGTCGGCCACGAACTTTGCGCCGTCGATATAAAGCACGCCACGCACCAGACCGTGAAGATACCAATGTTCTGAGCCTGTAAACTGCTTTAGATCGCCTTGGGTGAGGGTCTTAGTCATGTTCCGGTCTCCTTTGGTGTTGGGTTGCATCGGCTGATGCAACCCTGCTGTCGGCGAGACCGGGGGTAGCAAGGGCATGGGCGAGGGGCAGCGCCCTTAGGTCTTGCGAAAGGGGGCGTCACCTGATGGCCGAGACCGCTTGCGGGCTTGGGGAGCGCCGCGTAGCGGGGCGAGTAGCACCCAACCGCCTCTCGTCGGCTGGTTCGCAAAGATACGGCGATAAAGGATCAAAATACATTTTACTACAGCATATTACCCATATATCCGGCTTGACATTTGTCGGGTTTTTGTATATTCTTATTGTCGGGTTTTTGTGAGGTGTTTATGCGTAGGACAAAGACATTGCGTGAGAAAATCGAAAGACGGATTGCCCGTAGGGCGGACGAAGACGTGTTTCTGCCGCGTGAATTCGCCGATCTGGGCGGCGAAGACCAGGTCTTGCGAGCGCTGCGCGAACTCGTGCGCGACAAGCGCCTGGTGCGCCTTGGCTACGGCGTCTATGGCCGCGCCGTCGTTTCGCGCCTATCCGGCGAAGCACTGCTCTACAGCGCGAGTGGCTTCATCGGAGCCGCGCGCCAGGCGCTCAACAAACTGGGCGTGAACTGGGAACCGACCGAAGCCGAACGGGCATATAACGACGGTCAATCCACCCAGGTACCCATCAACCCGGTCGTGCGAGTGAAAGGGCGTTTTTCCCGGCGGCTGCGCTATGGAAATACGGAGTTGACCATTGAAAGGTAATCCCTCCCTTTTGGAGCTTCTCGAAGCCCAAGCGTATTTCGGCTTGCCAAGCGCGGCGCTCGTAGAAAAAGACTGGTATGTCGTCAAGGCGATCCGACATTCGAGCACTGATGGCGGCAACGGATTCAACACGATAAAGGTATCCCGCTTCAATTTGCTATCCCCTGTCTCGGTTAACGTCATCGTCCGCCCCCCACGTTCATGTTGTTTACGGCGTGACGCCTGAATTACGGCGCGGCGTGGGATTAGGTGGTGTCGTTATCAATCCGGCAAGGTGCGTCACGAAGCGCTTGCCCGTTTCAACAGCTTCTTGTGCTCGTTCTGGTGAAACCTCGAAACCGGGGCCAGTCTCATAATCGGCAATGGCTTTAAGATTGTAAGCTTGAGATAGAAAAATCCGAAGGTCGGGATCAACGTGCGGATCATTCTTGGTCAGCCGGAAGAAATCCATTTGAACGCCTTTATGAGTTTTGGGCATCTTTCCCGTGCGTTCAAAGATGAGAGCTTGCGCGGCGTGGAATCCCGCAAGGTAGGCGGTGCGTCCAGCGTCGTCGTTTAACCCAACTCCAAGCATGGTGTCGGCATGCTCAAGCAGCTTTTGGGCTTTTTCGAGAAAGCGTGAGGCCTCCGGTGTCATAGGTCTAGCCCCTCTTCTCTGATTTCTCGCATAAGGGGGGAACGCTCCTGATAGGCGGATGCAGGATAAGGCTTCGCGTCAAAGAAAGCGCCTGCGTCGTCGATAAAAGTGACACGCAGTTTTGCCAGCCTGTCCAGTTCCGCCCACCTGTCCGGAAGCGATTTTAGGAATACGGCAACGTCATAATCGGAGTCCAAACGCGCGTCGCCGCGCGCGCGGGAACCGAACAAGACCACGCGGTCGATACGGTCGCCGTAAATCTCTTCCAAGGTCTCACGAAATTGGACGAGGATCGGATCGGATGTCTTTTTGGGTAAGTCTGCCATACGTTTCCCCTTGTTCCGCAGTAGAAGTTTACACCATTCGAAGAACGCCGGGAAGGAGAACAAGCAGCCCTAAATTGCCATATCGGGTTATGGCGGGGACCCCTTGCTACTGACGGTTCGTGCGGCGGGGATATGACGATAGAGGGTCGCAGAGGATACACCAGGGCGGTGCGCAATTTGGGTGACGCCGATACTGGAATTAGCGAGCATGCTTTTCAACCTCATAGTCCGGTGAGGTGTTTTCGGTCGTCACTCATAAGGCAAGCTCAAACCGCGCTTAAGGGCTTGGCGGGTTTTTCTGGTAGTGCGCGAACATGGCCGCCGATATTTCCGAGCTGGTCGGCCAGTGGCCGCGTCGTTGCCCTTCGTGGGCCGCGTAATCGTCCAGGTGGTCGGGGTCGGGCTGCACCACCCGACCGTCTTTGAGAAACAACAACCCGATTTTCTCGGTCGGCATGCGTATGACAAAGGCTTCGGCCTCGTTCAAAGCCTGCCGCAGGCGCGTCATGGTTTCGGCGGGATCAACAGGCGGATCGCTTGCCACGCGACGGAAATCGGCTTCCGTATAGCGAGCAAGGCGGCGAATTTCGTTAATGAGGCCTTCGGGCGTAAAGCCCAAGGACTTGCCGACCGCCGCCCAAACGACCGCGCCCAAGGGCAAAACCTGCTCGTGGATCATCACCAGATCAACAACGTCGCGCGGCTCCCGCCGTCCGGCGGCGGCCATGACCTTGTTGGTGGCCAGGTCAATCGGATGCAGCACATAGCCGAAAAGCTCATCTTTCACCGTCGGAAAGAAACGGAAATCGCTATCGAGAACCCATTCGAGTTTTGTTGATTCGTCGCCGCGATGGATAAGAACGGAAAAAAAGTTTAGTTCACGCCGGAGCCATTGCGGGGTAAAACCCTGCTCTTGCAAGACGGCGCTATCCTCTTCGACCGCACGCGTCACGCGTTCCTCACGGTCGTGGAAAAAATCAATGTCGCCGGAAAAACGGGGAGCATTCCAGTTCAAGGGCGTGCTGCCCGCGACATAGCTTTCCGGGTCGCGGTGCGACGCCAGCAAGCGCAGAATGTCCGATTGAAGCTTAGACAGCGGCATGGCAGGCCTTCTCTATCTGCTCGGCCAGCTTCCGCGCTCTTAAGTCGCCCTCGACGCGCAAACTTCGGGTAATGGCGAGCGCATCCTCGCGTGTCGGATCGGGCGCGGGACGGCTGCTCCATAGCGCAGACGCCCCATAATCTTTGAACGCACGGCGGTAGAGGCTGACGAAATCTTCGGTCTGTTCGTTCTCGGTGTTCATAATACCCCCATATTACCATGACGTATCATTTTGTCCAGTTTTCGGGGTCCCCTAATTCACTACTTGCGGGCATCGAGGCACGTAACTCCTGGCTGCAACGCTCGTTTCCCGGCGGG
>JADFXS010000485.1:0-1547 GCA_015233515.1 Deltaproteobacteria bacterium
GCCAGATTACAATTATGGGTCAGACATAAAGTCAGATACAATTATTTCTCCGACGGGTTTGACGTGCCGGTCGCTGATTTAATTTCTTTGGTCTCAGTACGAGGCAAAATCCCCTTAATTGAACCCAGAGGAATGGCAGGAATCTCTGGCATCACATCCTTCCCGGCTTTTTGGCGTGCTGGATCGGCTATTGGATTAAGTTCGTTGCTCTCTACATAAGGCGAGACACTAGGCAACACACCCATCGTCGCGGCCGGAAGTTCTGGCACAACAATTCGCCCATCCTTTTTAGTTTTCTCATTGTCTTGCGGAATAGGCATAACACCGGGAAGTGAAGCTGTAGGACGCAACAGATGTAACGCTAGTCCAACCGCCCCGCCGAGCACGGTAGCAACCCCCACCCCCCAAGCTACCTTTTTCAACAATTGATGGCGTCGATGCTGATATTCGTAATAGGATGGGTACTCCGCTTCCGGCAGATCCGAATCCTGTTTTGCCTCCATCGGTACCCCTTCTTTTTCTTTGCGGCAACACCCGCCCGCACTCAAGGTGTACTACTCAGCTACTATTGCTCCGACACTGACAAGCCAAAGCGGCATTAATCAAGTCGAGCGGCTTAGGTGGCCGTCGGCTACTTTTCACTCTTGGGTTCAGTTGGCGCCATCATTTCTCCCCTGAACTTGGGTGGTTCTGCAGGCGTCGCCACATCCCCGCGCAATTTTACATCACCGTTCGGAACGCAGATATTATTCTTTGTCCCACTTTGTTCGGTCGGAGGTGTTTGCCGACACGCTCCCACCGCGCCGCCCAAAACAATGACCAAGCCGACACCCCAGGCCACTTTTTTTAGAATCGCTGGCCGCCGATTCTGGTATTCCGCATAAGATGGATAGTCCGGTTCCGGCGCATCCACATCAGACTTCGCTTCCATAGCCGTCTCCCGTTACAGAGTTTTCCGATTGAGTACAAAGTCATTCGCCATAACAACAGAAGGATCGGGATAGTCAAATCAGGCCTGATCCTAAGCTAGGCATTGATAGCGAGGCTCTACTTTTCAACCCGCTTTGGCAATACTTCCTCGGGCGACGTCTCTTTTTCCGGCGGTGATGGTGCCCTAACTTTTCCGGAAGTAATTTTAGGCGTTCTTTCTTGCGTCATGAATGCCGATGGCGCCGCGACTTCCCCGCGCAATTTCAAATCTTCCTTCGGAACACAGAGGTTACTCTTGCTGTCATTCGGATCAGTGGGAGGTGCTTGCCGACACGCCCCCAACGCACCGCCCAGCACTACGGCCAGGCCGACACCCCAAGCCACCTTTTTCAGGATCGCTGGCCGCCGGTTCTGGTATTCCGCATAGGATGGGTAGTCCGCTTCCGGCACGTCCGAATCCTGTTTGGCTTCCATTACATCCCCCATTTTCAGTCACCGTTACTGTACCACCATAAGCATACGCGGCACATGTGTGGTCGTCAATCCAAGTGAGTGCTTCTCTGCCTCTGCTCATTAAGACGCGCCATCTGTTGTTATGGCGAATGACTTTGTACTGA
>JADFXS010000485.1:1593-2268 GCA_015233515.1 Deltaproteobacteria bacterium
TTAGCGAGTGGAGGCCAACCAAAGAGGGTGAAACGCTAAAATTGGTCATCCCCATAACAAATTATTTGAACGGTTCACTTTAGCTCTGGTCAAACTGTAGCGTCGCCCGTACGCTCAACTAGGAGTAATCATGGCAAAGGCTATTACACGCAGTCGCAATCCGTTATGTATCGGCCCCCGCGCTCGGTTTACGGTCATCCACCCCAACTGCATCCGCATTGAAGATCATCCGGAAGGAAAATTTACCGATACTCCCTCGCTCTTTGCCAGTGAACGAAAAGCTCGGTCCACTAAATTTTCAGTCGTCGAAAAAAACGGTGCGGTCCTGATCGACACGGGCGCAATTCAACTCACCTACCGCCCCGGCAATCAACCGCTTGGCCCCAAAAACCTGAGTGCCCGCATCCGTCACGGCAAGCGCTGGGTCAACTGGAAACCGGGCCAGACCAATCAGGCCAATCTTGGCGGTACGGCGGAAACCTTGGACACGTGGACCGGTCCCCGCCCTCTTTCGGATGGCCTCCTCTCACGTGACGGTTGGTATCTGCTCAACGATTCCAACACCCCCATATTGACGAACGGCTGGGTTCGCAGTCGCCCGACCAGCGGGAATGATTGGTATCTGTTCGGGTACGGAACGGATTTTCGTTCCGCCTTTCAGGCGTTCTCCACTAT
>JADFXS010000485.1:2353-2828 GCA_015233515.1 Deltaproteobacteria bacterium
ATACCGGAAACTTGTAAAAGAATACGAAGAAAAGGATTTTCCGCTCGACATGATTGTTATGGACATGGACTGGCATATCAATGACGCGCGCAAAGCATTCGGCCCTGACGCGCCCGCCAACACCCAGGTCTGGACCGGCTACTCCTGGGACCGGGATCTTTTGCCTGACGCTGAAAAGCTGCTCGACTGGTTCCACCAACAAGGCCTGCACGTCACCCTGAATGACCACCCAGCCGATGGCGTTCGCTCGTTCGAAACCTCTTATAAGCCCTTTATGAAAGCCATGGGGAAAAATCCGAAATCGGATGAGGCATTACCGTTTGACGCCGGCGACCGAAAGTATCTCGAAACCTTTTACCGCCATACGCATGCAAATCTGGAAAACGATGGTGTCGATTTCTGGTGGCTTGACTGGCAGCAATATCGCTTCACCCACAGCGTACCGGCCCTCACCAATCTGCAATGGCTGAATTAC
>JADFXS010000486.1 GCA_015233515.1 Deltaproteobacteria bacterium
TTCCGGCAAACATGTTCGGCTAGTTGCTCCCACGCCTTAGTTACCAGGTGTTCCGCGGCTGATAAAGAGAATAGTCCGGCGCTGCCCAAAAGCATGAAAGGATTCGAATGCGGAACCATCGCCCACACCGGGTAGCCATAGATCTCTTCCATTTTCCGATGCAAGGTATCGAAGGCGAGTTCTTCCGGTATCTTGTTTAAAACCAGCCCTAATATAGGCACTTCCAGCTGTTGGACGACTTTCAAGGTTACGGCCGTGCCGCGATAGTCCTGCTGGTCCGGACGGAGGAGCACTATCAACGCATCCGAAATGGCGATGCAGAGAAGGGTTTCTTCACAGAGTCCCGGATGCGTGTCGATCAAAAGATAATCCAAGCCGGACTCTTTTTCGATTTCCTCTATGCCGGTCTGAAGTTGGGTCACGTCGTACCCATCCTTCAGGATGCGCGCAATCTCGGCGGGTTTCATGCTGGCCGCCCCTAAAAACAGATTTCCGCCCGCCTCGCGGCAAGACGGCGGTGTGACCTGTCGCAAGACGTCGGGCAGACGACGATAGCCCCATAGAAAATCGTTGATTGTTGGACCGGCGGCGTCGTCAAGACCGAACAGAATGTGCAGTCCCGGAGATTGAAAGTCCGTGTCGATCATGCCCACCGACTTTCCTTGTTTGGCTAAAATGACTCCAAGGTTGGCCACGAGGTTCGACTTACCCGTGCCGCCCCGATACGAGTGAACGGAGATGATCTTCACGCCGACTTTCCTCTCTAATTTCAGTTTGCTGACGCAGCCCTAGCACTGTTCAAGATCCGGTCGCCGCTTTATGTTTAATATCCTTTAAGCGCGCGGCCTATCGGGGAATCATATTCGTTTGATGTCGTTTTGCCAAGAAATTGTGGTACGTCGGCCAATGAGACCATGAGAAAAGCCGTTGTTTGAAGTGCGTATCTGAACATGCCGGCGAGCGCTGATTCCGTGGCTTGCCGCGGGGAGCTTCAATTGCGGCAAAAAAATAAAATAGATATGCTGCTGTATCCGATGAGTCTAATCTCTCCTCAAGGGCAGGATGCGAATGCGAGCTTTTTGCTGGTCAATGGAAATTAATGCGCCATCTAAAAGTTCCTTTTCAAATTGGCGGATGGCTTTTATAACAAGGCTACAGATGGATTCGGGCAGAATGTTTTGGCTCCGGAGCTGGCTCACGCTCGGACTATTATCGGCTGAAGAGGCTAACACGGCGCCAAAATCAAGATCCTGATTAAACACAATATAATTATGGTCTCGCGCCCAAGTGAGAATTATATGATCGCTAGCGGTATAATCACCAATCCGCGACCAATGAACAGCGTCCCAACCTTGAGAACGGAAAAAGGAAGTCCAACTCGGGGGCAAATTTAAGTCTATAAGAAATTTCATCATGATGCCAAGGGTAGGTCTCTTTCTTCCGCCCTCCACGCGGCATAGGCCAGAGCTTCCTTGACATCATCCGGTTCCAGATATGGATACTCCCTAAGTATCTGTTCAAAAGATAAACCCGATGCCACCAATCCGACTATAGTACCGACAGTTATCCTCATACCCCTAATACAAGGTTTTCCACCCATGATTGAGGGATTAAAAGTAATGCGAGTTAGGTTCTCCATTTTAACCTCCTTGGTGGTACTTCGACGGTTTAAAAAAGCAATTCTTTATATTATAAATCATTTATGAAATTAATTCACCATGCCTAAATCCACAATCAAGTCGCGGATAGGGTGCGTAAATCCTGAGCGAAACGCGAAGTTGAAGGTCCCGCCTTTGGTGGATACCTTGTGATTTGGTAGTGTTGGAGATGTCTCGTCGCGTAAGGGCTGAAGGCTTGCGTTATTGGGATTTATTCCACGATTTTTTGATGGGCCGGACCGATTATTACACCGGTCCGGCCGGTAGGGGAGAGCAGTTTATTTACCGATGCTGTAAATGAAGCAACCACCGAAATCACTCGTATCGTTCCCGCCGGGAGCGGGTGTGGCGCCTGGGCTGACAGTAGTAAAATTCCATGAATAATTGGCCGCCAGGGCGTTGCCGCCGGTATCTTGAATCCCCGTGGTCAAGGTGGCGGTGTAGTTAGTGCTGTTCGCCAAGGAAGAAGTGGGAGTGAAGGTGGCGGTCTTGGTGGCGGCGTCGTAAGTTACAGTTCCTGCGGCCGTCTGGCCTTGACTCGAAACCAGAGTGAAGGTCGCACTGTTGACGGTCGCAACGTTGAGGGGTTTATTGAAAGTGGCGGTGGCCGCCACGTTGGTCGCCATATCAATGGAACCGGAAGCCGGACTGTTGGATAATACGATTGGAGGGTTATAGTCGAGTTTACCCACAAATCCGTCATTATTTCCGGCATAAGGAATGATCGGCGAACCCCAGGTGGCGGTTTTTTTTCCACCAATATATATGTAACCGCTAATATCTAAAGCTATTGTCGCTGGGTATGGGAAGAGATTTACAAAGACTGCCGGGAGCGCTGGAGCAGCATTGTTTACCCCGATAGTGGAAAGACCCAGGAAGGTGTTCCATTGCAGAACACCGCTGGAATTGAGCTTGGCGGCGAAAGCGTTATAGGATAGCTGAAATCCTAAAAGGGGATTGTCCGGCGAGCTTTCCACTGCATCTGGATCGGATAGAACAATAGGAGTAAAAGGATTAATCGGCGAGCCCCAGGTGGCGCTGCTAAGACCGGCGACATAAATGCTTCCATCGAGATATAACGCCAATTTAGAAATAGCATCTGAACCAGTTCCTCCCATGAAGGTGTTCCATTGCCGGACACCGCTGGAGTTCAGCTTGGCCACGAATC
>JADFXS010000487.1 GCA_015233515.1 Deltaproteobacteria bacterium
AGGGGATCGGCGGACGGATTGGATAGTCGCTACGCGACAAAATGTTATTTATGCGCTGGCCAGTTGGCTCAAGGTCCTGGGCCTGAAGGAATCCGACATCGTCATCAAGCAGATGGATCAAGCTTCCATCGTGGCCGCCTTTGAAAAGGGCGTCGGCGATGTGGCCTGTATCTGGTCGCCATACAGCTATACGGCCGAGCAAAAAGGCTGGAAGGAAGCATTCGATCTGCGGATGGCCGGGGTGGCCCTGACGATCACCCTGGTGGGTGATAAGGATTTCTGCGATAAAAATCCGGAAATCGTCGCTAAATTCCTCCGCGTTTATCTCCGGGGGGTCAATTGGTACAGGAAGAACGGCCCTACTCCCGAAGTGGTTAAGCTGTACCAAAAAATGATGAAGGACTGGGGCGGTCAGGATATGAGCGAAGCCGACTGCAAGGCGGACCTCGAGTTCAACCCGGTTTGGACTTTGGAAGAGCAACTGAAACTATTCGATTCATCCAAGGGTGAAAGCACCGCCGCCAAATGGCAGCGGGAAGTGGCCGAGTTTTTTGCGGCTCAAGGCCGTTTTAAGCCCGCCGAGCTGGAAAAAGTCAACAAGCTTGGTTATGTAACCGACAAATTCCTCAAAATGGTCAAGACACCAGTTCCCACGGACAATTTTTAGCTGAACCATCGCCGGCCGGGAACGGACAGAAGACGCCCGACCGGCGAATCTTAATACCGAAACCATAGACAATTAGAAAACCTGTTTTAACTTGATTGTCCCGGACCTCGATACTCCGACGGAGATGACGCATGGCTTATGAAACCATAAAAGTTAAAAAGCCGTTGATTCTGGTCATTTTACCAATTTTAAGCGTTCTGACTTTTTTTACGGCCTGGGAACTGATCATGGTTTTCGGGATCGTGCCGGAGACTTTGTTGGCCTCTCCATCCCAGGTCATCAAACTTTTTTTCGTCAAGCTCACCGATCCTAATCCGGACGGAGCCACCCTGATCGCTCACGCCTGGATGAGCGCCCAGGAGGCCTTCATCGGTTACCTCTTATGCTTGATTATCGGACTCCCGTTGGGACTTTTCATGGGGTGGTTCACGATCGTCAGAGGTCTGGTCCGGCCTATTTTCGAATTGATTCGGCCCATTCCTCCCATAGCCTGGATTCCGTTGACCATTTTTTGGTTCGGCATCGGGTTGTGGGGCAAAGTCTTCATCATCTGGCTGGGTGGTGTAGTGCCTTGCGTCATCAACGCCTTTACCGGAGTGCGCATGACCAATTCCACCTTGATACAAATGGCCAGAACCTATGGCGCTTCGGATTGGCAAATCTTTAAGAGCCTATGTATACCTTCGGCCTTACCCATGGTCTTCGGGGCGCTGCAAATCACCCTGGCTTCCTGCTGGACATGCCTGGTCGGAGCCGAACTCATCGCCGCCGATCAAGGCCTGGGCTATATGATTACCATGGGCCGGCGACTGGGTTTACCGGAACTGATCGTCCTGGGCATGATTTCCGTCGGCTTAGCCGGCACTTTTATCGGCGTGATTATCGATCTGATCGAACGCCGTTTACTGGCCGGTATCAGGAGGTAAGGAAATTGACTGACACTAGCCGCCAACCCTTGGAAGCCGGGAAAAAAGATCAGGCCATTGCCAACGAAATTCATAAGGCGTTTAGGGAAAAAAAACCTCTGACCATTAAAAGGCTTTTGACCAACGAGTATTTTCTTTACTTTATTTCAACCTTGGCCTTTTTTTTGATCTGGGACCTAGTGGCCAAAAGCGGAATCTTCAAAGGCGCCTTGGCTTCGCCTTTCCAGGTGGTTGAACGTTTTGAACGCTTGTGGTCCGACACGCTGGCCGGCCTGACTATATGGGGTCATATCTGGGCCAGCGCCAAACGGATTTTTATCGGTTTTGTTATCGCCGCCTTCATCGGCGTCCCCCTGGGTCTTTACATGGCCCTCAACCCTTATGTGGATGCGGTGGTCAAGCCGATTGTCGACATATTCAAGCCTATGCCGCCCATCTCCTGGATTTCGATCGCCATCCTCTGGTTCGGCGTCGGGGAGCCGTCCAAGGTTTTCATCATTGTTATCGGCACCTTCGTGGCTTGCCTGCTCAATGCCTATAATGGTATCCGGTTGATCGAGCCGGAGCTTTATGACGTCATCAGGGTTTTAGGCGGCAAGAGGTGGCACGAAATCCTGTATGTCAGTTTTCCGGCCGCTTTTCCGGCCATTTTCGCCGGACTGCAGATCGGCATCTCCTGGGCCTGGGCTTGTGTCCTGTCGGCTGAACTGGTCGCTTCGCGCTCGGGACTAGGTTTCATCATCGTTCAGGGAATGAAGCTTTCCGATCCCGCCTTGGTAATCGGAGGTATGTTGCTGATCGCGGTAGTGGCCTGGCTCACTTCAATATTCATGGAACTCCTGGAAAAGCTGCTCTGCCCCTGGAAAAGAGAGATCAGCGGACTATAACCATCCAACAAACGTTTAGGTAAGAAGGATGATCACTCAAAAAATCGGCGCGTCGATGTTCGCGAATCACATTTATTATAATGGCCGGGTAATAACCATGGACCCCGAACAACCTTTATCCACCGCGTTTAAGGTTGTCGGAGATTTTTTCCAGGCCGTGGGGTCGGATGAAAATATCCGCAAGTATCGTGATCCTGAAACTGAATTGATCGATTTACAAGGTAAAACCGTGGTTCCCGGCTTCATAGAAACTCACAGTCACACTTCTGATTATGCCATCAACCTTCTGGAAGTTGACTGTTCGCCGGCCGCCAACTCTTCCATGACGCAGATCCTGGCTCG
>JADFXS010000488.1 GCA_015233515.1 Deltaproteobacteria bacterium
TATCAGGGACGCCATGGAAAAACAGAGGCGGGCCGAACGGGAAAAGCGGGCGCTCATCGCCGAGTCCGAAGGGGATAAACAAGCCAAGATCAAACGGGCTGAAGGTGAACGCCAGCAAATGATCGCGGTCTCGGAAGGTGAAAAGCAAAAAAGAATAAATGAAGCCCAGGGTCATGCCGCGGAAATAGAACTGGTGGCTCAGGCCACGGCCGGAGGATTACGGGTTATCGCCCAGGCCATCAACGAAAACGGCGGCCGGGAAGCCGTCACCCTGAGGGTGGCGGAAAACTATTTGGTTGAATTCGGCAAGCTGGCCAAGACAAACAACACCATGATCGTTCCGGCCAACCTGAGCGAGCTTACCACCATCCTGGCCCTGGCTGGCCGGGTTCTCAAAGGTGGGGCGGAAGAGTTCAAGTTCGACCAAAAATAAACCGCCATCGATCAAATCGATGGCTTTTTGGTCCTGAATTCTATTTATCTGCTTTTGCTGGTTCTCAGGCTTTGGTTTGGGAACCAGCCACAACCGGCAAACCATGATCGCCGGTGATGACCCGCTCTCGAACATCACTTTGATCTCCAAGGGCACATCATGAAATTTTCCGATATAACCATAGAAATTCAAGAAGATGGCCGTATCCGCCTGGAAGGTTTGACCGGCCGGCCCGGCGACAAGTTTATCGGCCGGGCCGCCCTGGTTGACCCGGCCCCGGCCTCGTCTCCAGAAGCCTTTATCCCCTATGGCCGACCGGCCGTGGATGAAAAAGATATCCTAGCCGTGGCTGAAACTCTAACCTCGGCATGGTTGACCACCGGACCTAAAGTCGCCGAATTTGAACAGGCCTTTGCCGCGGCTTGCGGAGCGGACCATGCCACGGCCTGTTCCTCCGGCACCGCGGCTTTGCACGCCATCATGAATGCCATCGGCATCGGGCCGGGCGACGAAGTCATCGTCCCGGCCCTGACTTTCGTGGCCACGGCCAACGCGGTGGTTTTCCAGGGCGGTTGGCCGATCTTCGCCGACGTGGACCCGGAAACGCTGCTGATCGATCCGAAATCGGTGGAGGAAAAAATAACCCCCAGAACCAAGGCCATCGTCGCCGTGGATTATGCCGGTCAACCCTGCGATTATGATGCTCTAAAAAAGATAGCCGCCGACCATGGCCTCTTCCTGATCGATGACGCCTGCCATGCCTGGGGAGCCGCCTATAAAGGCCGACTCACCGGCGGCCTGGGCGATCTGACCGCCTTCAGCTTTCACCCGGTCAAACACTTGACCACCGGCGAAGGCGGCATGGCAACCACCAAAAACGCTCAGCTCGCCAAAAAAATGAAAATTTTTCGACACCACGGCCTTTCCTCCGAACCGGCCCAGCGCCTCGAACAGGGGACCTGGTATTCGGAAATGCAGGACCTGGGATACAATTATCGGTTGAGCGACGTGGCCTGCGCCCTGGGCCTCAGCCAGTTGAGCAAACAACCCGTGTGGCTGGCTCGACGCCGAGCCATCGCTCAAGTCTACCATCGGGCCTGGGACAACCATCCACTGATCCGGCCCCTGGCGGTCCGGCCGGAAGTCGACCATTCCTATCATTTGTTTGTAGTGCAATTCGAAACTGGTCGCGACCGGATCTTCACCGCCCTCCGGGAGGCCGGCCTGGGGGTCACGGTCCATTATCCGCCCGTGCACCTCAATCCTTTTTATCGGCGGAGTTACGGCACCGGTGAAGGTCTCTGCCCGGTGGTCGAAGCGGCGTACCGGAAAATCATGACCCTGCCCTTGTTCCCGACCATGACCGATGAACAAGTGGAACGGGTGGTCACAACCGTCAATGAGGTGGTGCGGGGACCCGGTTTCCCCGGCCGGTAATCGATCGCCACTTCGATGTCTGACTCCAAACCAATTCTGGCCATTCTCCAAGCCCGGACTTCGTCCACGCGCCTGCCCGGCAAGGTTCTGCGGCCTATACTGAATCGCCCCATGCTGCTTTGGCAGTTGGAAAGGATTAAACGGGCTCGAAGTTTGGACCGGATAATCGTGGCCACCAGCCTCGACTCCTCGGACACACCCCTGGTCAGCCTCTGCCGGGACGCGGCGGTCGATTGTTTTCGCGGCAGTCTGGACGATGTTCTGGATCGTTTTTACGAGGCCGCTCGAACCTGTGCGCCCGCAAATATAGTCCGTCTGACCGGTGACAACCCGCTGATCGATCCCGAGATCATCGATCAAGTGGTTGATTTTCATTTGGCCGGAGAATACGACTATTCCAGCAACGCCCTGGACCCCACATTCCCCGACGGCCTGGACGTTGAAGTTATGCTTTTTTCGGTTTTGGAACAAACCTGGATGGAAGCGCGGCGACCGTCCCAGCGTGAGCATGTCACGCCCTTTATTTACCAGCAACGAGAGCGTTTCCGCTGCGGATCTTATAAAAACAACCAGGACCTGTCCGCCTGGCGCTGGACTGTGGACGAACCGGAAGACCTGGAGTTTGTCCGCCGGGTTTACGACAAATTGCACTATAGCCGGCCCGACTTCAATATGTCCGATATCCTGGGCTTACTGGCCGAGCAACCGGACCTCCAAACCATCAACCAGGGTCGCCAACGCAACGCCGGTTATCTGAAATCCCTTGACGCGGAAAACCCCGGTCATGATCGGCCCACGGATCATCAACCCGGATCGGCTCCCGAAAATCAAATTTAATCGAGGTATTATCCGAGTTTTGAACCCAATATTCCCGCATCGGACCAAGTTCCTATTCCGCCGGCCGGCCAACCGGAATAAAGGGCTTCCCGAGGTTACCGCAATCGGATCAT